>NZ_JBEZJZ010000034.1:0-75404 GCF_040651455.1 Streptomyces sp. NPDC048483 | reverse complement strand
GGCAGCACATCCAGCACCACAAACGCCGACGGCACCATGTACTCCGGCAGCACTTCCGCCACCGCCGACCTCAGCACCCCACCATCCACCGCACCGCCCTCAGGCACCACATACGCCACCAGACGCCGGTCCCCCGGACGGTCCTCCCGCACCACCACCGCCACCTGAGCCACCCCGGACCGCGCGGCCAGCACCGACTCGATCTCCCCCGGCTCCACCCGGAAACCACGGATCTTCACCTGGTGATCCACCCGGCCCACAAAGACCAGCTCACCATCCCCACCCCACCGCACCAAGTCGCCGGTGCGATACATCCGCTCCCCCGGCTCACCGAACGGACTCGCCACAAAACGCTCGGCCGTCAGCCCCGCACGACCCCAATACCCGCGCGCAAGACCCACACCCGACACATACAACTCACCCGCAACACCCACCGGCACCGGACGCAACGCACCATCCAGCACAAAGACCCGGGTGTTCCAGATGGGGCGGCCCATCGGCGGGGTGACGCTGCCGTGCAGCGGGCGGCTCATGGTGGCGCAGACGGTGGTCTCCGTCGGGCCATAGGCGTTGATCATGCGGCGGCCGGCGGACCACTGGCCGACCTGTTCCGGCGGGCAGGCCTCACCCGCGACCACCAGCACCATGTCCGCCGGCAGGGCGTCGGCGGGCAGGGTGGCCAGGGCGGCCGGCGGGATGGTGGCGTGCGTGACTGCGTGGCGGTGCAGGACCTCGGCGAGGCCCTGGCCGGGCAGCAGTTGTTCGGCCGGTGCGAGAACGACGGCGCCGCCGGCCAGCCAGGCCGTGCACAGCTCGGAGACGGAGGCGTCGAAGCTCGGCGAGGCGAACTGCAGCACCCGGCTGCCGGAGTCGATGGCGAAGCGGTCGTTCTGCGCGGACGCGAGGTTGCCCAGGCCCTGGTGGGAGACGACGACGCCCTTGGGCCGGCCGGTGGAGCCGGAGGTGTAGATGATGTACGCCGGGTGGGCCGGGTGCAGCGGGCTCAGGCGCTCGCGCTCCTCCAGGTCGCCCGCGGCCATCGTGGCCAGCTCCGCGACGGTCTGCGGTGCGTCCACCACCAGATGGGGCAGGCCGGACGGCGCGGCCAGGGCCGGCTCGTCGAGCCCACCGGTGTCGGTGATCAGCAGCGCGGGCCGGGCGTCGTCGAGCATGTAGCCGATGCGGTCGGCGGGATAGGCGGTGTCGACGGGCAGATAGGCGGCGCCGACCTTGAGGACGGCGAGCAGCGCCACGGCCAGCGAGGCCGAGCGGGGCAGCGCGACGGCCACGAACTGCTCGGGGCCGATACCTCGATGGCGCAGCAGCCTCGCCAGCCGGTTGGCGCGCGCGTTGAGCTCGGCGTATGTGAGACGCGCGGCGTCGGAGAGGACTGCGGGCGCGTCGGGGGTGGCGGCGGCACGGGTCTCGAACAGGTCCGGCAGAGGCTGGATGGGCAGGTCCCATTCGGTGTCGTTCCACTCGCACAGCAGCTGCCGGCGCTCGTCGAGGCTGAGCGCGCTGGTCCTGGCCACGCGCCGGTCCATGCCGTCGGCACCGTCAACGAACGTCTCGAACAGCCGGATCAGCCGTTCGGCGATGCGGGCGGAGTCGTCGTGTCTGTACAGATGCGGCAGATAGCCGATGCGAAGCTGCATCCGCTCCCGGGGCAGCACCGCGAGGCTGAGCGGGTAGTGGGTGGCGTCGCGGCCGTCGATGCCGGTGACGCGCAGGCCGCCGGCGCCCAGGGAGTCCGGGTCGAGCGGGTAGTTCTCCAGGACGGTGATGGTGTCGAACAGCTCGCCGTGCCCGGTCAGCCGGCTCACGTCGGCGAGCCCCAGGTGGTGGTGGGCAGTCAGCACGGACTGCTGCTCCTGCACCCGGGTCATCAGCTCCAGCAGCGTCTCGGCGGGGTCGACGCGGACGCGCACCGGCAGCGTGTTGATGAACAGGCCGATCATCGACTCGACGCCCGGCAGCTCCGGCGGACGCCCGGCGACGGTGCCGCCGAAGACGACGTCGTCGCGGCCGGTGAGCTGCCCCAGCAGCAGCGCCCAGGCGGACTGCACCACGGTGCCCAGGGTCAGTCCGTGGCGGCGGGCGGTGTCGGTGAGGGCGTCGGTCAGCCGCTCGGAGAGGTCCACGACGAGCTGCTGCGGGGCGGCGCCCGCGGGGTCGGTGCCGCGGGCGCCGGGCCCGGCGAGCAGGGTGGGCTCGTCCAGGCCGGACAGCGCCTGCTGCCAGGCGGTCTCGGCGGCGGTGCGGTCCTGGTCGGCGACCCAGTTGAGGTAGGTGGCGTACGGGGTGGGGTGCGGCAGTGCGGCGGCGCTCTCGTCGGCACCGGCCGCGTACAGCTCGAACAGCTCCTGGACCAGCAGCGGCATGGACCAGCCGTCGAGCAGGATGTGGTGGTTCGACAGGACGAGCAGATGCCGGTCGGCGGCCAGCCGGACGAGGGTCAGGCCGATCAGCGGGGCCTGTTCCAGGTCGAAGCGGTGGGTGCGCTCCCGGGCGAGGAAGTCCGCGACCTGTTCGGCACCGGCGTCGGTGAGGTCGACCGTCTGCCAGCGCGGTGCCACGTCCGCGCGGATGACCTGGACCGGTGCGGGCAGACCGGCGTGGTGGAAGCCGGCCCGCAGGTTGGGGTGGCGGCGCAGCAGCGCGGCACCGGCGGCGCGCAGCGCACGGGCATCGACGGGCCCGGACAGTTCGAAGGTGAACTGCACGGTGTAGACGTCTTGTTGGTCCGTGCCGTACTCGTCGTACAGGGCGTGGAAGAGCAGCCCCTCCTGGAGCGGGGACAGCGGCAGGACGTCCTCGAGCGGGGCGTCGTCGGCGGCGCTCAGCCGGTCGATCTGGGGCTGGGTGAGGGTGACCAGCGGGAAGTCGGAGGGGGTGGCGCCGCCCGCGCCGGGCTGTGCGGTGTGCTTGGTGAGCGCGGCCAGTTCCGCGAACCACAGCTCGGCCAGTTCGCGGACCTCGGCGGCCGACAGCACGCCCGGCGCCCAGCCGAGGTGCGCGGTCAGCTCGGGCCCCTGCGGGCCGTCCTGCGCCAGGCAGTTGACCTCCAGGGCATGGACCGGCGGCATGGCCAGGTCGTCGCCGCCGGCGAGCCCGCCGGTCAGTGCCCAGTCCTCGTCGGTGGTGCGGATACGGCCCAGGTAGTTGAAGGCGATGTCCGGGGCGGGGCGGGGGGCTATCCGGTCGGCGGCCCCGGGGGCGAGATGGCGCAGCAGGCCGTAGCCCGCGCCGCGGCCGGGCACGGCCCGCAACTGCTCCTTGACCTGCTTGAGCGCCTCGCCGATGTCCTCGTGGCCGGCGTCCAGGCACACCGGGTAGAGGCTGGTGAACCAGCCGACGGTGCGGGTGAGGTCGGCCTCGCGCCAGTCGCGGCCATGGCCTTCGAGGTCCAGTACCACGGGGGCACCGGCGTCGCCGCGGCCGTGGGCGCGCCGCCAGGCGGCGACGGCGCGCGCGAAGGCGGTCAGCAGCACATCCTCGGGGCCCGCGCGGAAGGCGGCGGGCACAGAGGTCAGCAGCGGGGCGGTGCGGTCGGCGGGCAGGGTCAGCCGCAGCGACTGCGCGGTACCCGCCGCGTCGACGGCCGCATCGAGGGCGCGGCGACCGAGCGGTCGCTCCTCGGTGGCGCCCAACACCTCGTTCCAGTAGTGGATTTGGGCCGACAGCTCGGTGCCGGACGCTTCGGCCGCGCGGCCGGCGGCCCAGGTACGGAAGGAGGCGGCGACGGGGTCCAGGGCGATCGGCTCGCCCCGCTGGACGGCGGTGTATGCGGCCTCCAGATCGGCGGCCAGGATGCGCCAGGAGACGCCGTCGACGACCAGATGGTGGGCGACGAGCAGCAGCCGGCCCGGCCGCGCGGGCCCGGCGTCGAACCACACGGCGCGCAGCATCACCCCGTCGTCGGGGCGCAGGGCGGCGACCGCGGTGGCGCGGTAGCGGCCGATCACCTCGTCGTATGCGCTCTCGTACGCGTCCTCGTCCAGCGCGTCGCCGGCGAGCACGCCGACATCGACCCGGGTCAACAGACCGTCGGGCGGGACGTCCTGGGGCGCCGGGATGTGCAGCCGCCACTGCCCGGCGTCGCGGACCAGGGTGGCGCGCAGCGCGTCGTGGTGGCCGGTCAGTGCGGCCAGGGCCGCCGTCAGCGGGCCGGTGCGGGCGCCGGCCGGGGTGCGCAGCAGGGCGGACTGGTGGTAGCCGTCGATACGGCCGCCGCGTTCGGCCAGCCACTGCATCATCGGCGTCGGTGCGCAGCCGCCGAGGGCGTCGGCGCGGTCCTCGTGGGCGGGCTGCGGGGCGCGCTCGGCGACGGCGGCGAGTGCGGCCACGGTGCGGTGCCGGAAGACGTCCCGGGTGGTCAGCACCAGCCCGGCGCGGCGGCAGCGGGAGACCAGCTGCATGGAGACGACGGAGTCGCCGCCCAGGTCGAAGAAGCTGTCGTCGATGCTCACCCGGGCCACGCCCAGGGCCTCGGCGAACAGCGCGCACAGCAGCTCTTCTTCGGGGGTGCGCGGCTCCCGGCCGTCCGCCAGGGCACGGATCTCGACGGCGGGCAGGGCGCGGGTGTTGAGCTTGCCGTTGGGGGTGAGCGGCAGCGGGCCGTCGAGGGGCACGATGACGGCGGGCACCATGTAGCCGGGCAGTACCTCACCGACATGGGCGCGCAGTGCGGCGGGGTCCACGGCGCGGCCGGCGGCCGGTACGGGGTAGGCGACCAGGCGCTTCTCGCCGGGCCGGTCCTCGCGGGCGATGACGGCGACCTGGGCGACGTCGGGGTGCGACTCGAACGCCGCCTCGATCTCGCCGAGTTCGATGCGATAGCCGTTGATCTTCACCTGGTGGTCGGCGCGGCCGACGAACTCCAGTTGCCCGTCGGCGCTCCACCGGGCGACATCGCCCGAGCGGTACATCCGGGTGCCCGGCGCGCCGTAGGGGTCGGCGACGAAGCGGCCCGCGGACAGGTCCGGGCGGCCCAGATAGCCGCGGGCGACGCCCTCGCCGGCCACGTACATCTCGCCGGGCACCCCGGGCGGCACCGGCCGCAGCCGCTCGTCGAGGACATAGACGCGCAGGTCGGGGAGGGGGCGGCCGATAGTGGAGCCGGCGGCGCGGGCCGCGTAGGGGCGGTCGAGGGCGATATGCGTGACATGCACCGTGGTCTCGGTGATGCCGTACATGTTCACCAGGACCGGCGCGGTGTCCGCGTGGCGGGCGTACCAGTCCTCCAGGCGCCACAGGTCCAGCGCCTCACCGCCGAAGACGACGGTGCGCAGCGCGAGCCCGGCGCCGAGCTCCGGGTTCTCGCGGTCGGCGCGCATCAGCTGGTAGAAGGCGGACGGCGTCTGGTTGAGGACGGTGACCCGCTGGTCGGCGAGCAGCCGCAGAAAGTCCTCCGGGGAGCGGGAGACCTCGTACGGGACGACGACGAGGGTGGAGCCGTGCAGCAGCGGGCCCCACAGCTCCCAGACGCTGAAGTCGAAGGCGTAGGAGTGGAACATCGTCCACACGTCGCGCTCACCGAAGTCGAACCAGCGGGCCGTGGCGTCGAAGAGCCGGACGACATTGGCGTGCGGGACGACCACGCCCTTGGGACGGCCGGTGGAGCCCGAGGTGTAGATGACATACGCGGGGGTGTCCGGGCGCAGCGCGGAGGTGCGGTCGGCGTCGGTGGGCGCGGTGGCCGGCTGCCGGGCGAGCTCCTGCTCGGTGTCGGCCGCGTCGAGGACGAGGACGGGGGTGCCGGCCAGGTCCACCTGCGACAGATCGACGCCGGAGGCGGTCACCACCAGCGCGGGGCGGGCGTCGGCGACCATGTACGAGAGGCGGTCGGCGGGGTAGTCGGGGTCCAGCGGGACATAGGCCGCGCCGGAGGTGACGACCGCCAGCAGCCCGGCGACGAGGTCGGCGGAGCGGGGCAGGGCCAGCGCCACATAGGTCTCGGGGCCGATGCCGCGGGCGCACAGCAGGTGGGCCAGGCGATGGGCGCGGGCGGCGAGTTCGGCATAGGTGAGGCGGGTGTCCTCGTGGACGACGGCGGTCGCGCCGGGGTTGCGGGCGGCCTGGGCGCCGAAGAGGGAGACGAGGTGCTGCCCGGTGGCCTCGGGCAGGGCGGCGGCGGGCTCGGCGCCGGCCCAGTCGTCGAGGATCAGCGCGCGTTCCGCGGCGTCCATGAGCGGGGCCTCGCCGAGGGGCCGCTGCGGGTCGGCGGCGCCCAGCTCGGTCAGGAAGCGCAGAAAGCGCTGCTGGTGGCGGTCGACCTCCTCGGCGGTGTACAGATCGGCGTTGGCGTCGAAGTCGATCTGGAGACCGGCGCCGTCGGTCCGGTCGTAGACGATCACCGAGAGGTCGTCGGCGGGGCCGATGGACAGGTTGTGGACGGTGGCGCGGTGCTCTCCGAACCGCAGGTCGTAGTCGAACATCATGACGTTGACCTGCGGGCCGACCAGCGGCTGGTCGCCGTCGAGCTGGAGGTCGCGGCGCAGCCATTCGTAGCGGTAGCGCTGGTGCTTGAGGACGGCGCGCATCTCGGCGACGACCCGCTCGACCAGTTCGACGAGGGAGAGCGCGGGGTCGGCGGCCACCCGCAGCGGCAGCACATTGGAGACCATGCCCGGCACCCGGCGCGGGGTGCGGCCCAGACGGGTGGTCACCGGCAGGCCGAGGACCACCTCGTCGGCGCCGGACATCCGCTGGAGGTAGGCGCCGGTGACGGCGATGACCAGCGGCGGCCAGGGCACGCCGATCTCACGGGCCAGCCGGCGCAGCGCCTCGGCCTGTGCGGCGGGCAGATGGGCCGTACGGCGCACCAGACGGCGGGCGGTGGCCGACGGCTTGGGCGTCAGCGAGGCGGGCTCGGGCAGATCGGCCAGGCGGCCGGCCCAGAACTCGCGGTCCTTGGCGTACTGCGGCGAGTCGCGGTAGGCCGCCTCGAGGTCCAGCAGATCGGTCAGCTCGCCGAAGGTGCACTCGGGCGGCTCGGCGCCGGCGGTCAGGGCGGTGTAGACCTCGCTGACGCGGCGGGCGATCAGCGCCACGGTGAACCCGTCGACCAGGACGTGGTGATAGCGGTGCAGCCAGAACCAGCGGTCCTCGGCGATCTTGAACAGGGCGAAGAGGAACAGCCCCGCGTCCTGGTCGACCGGACGGGCCAGATCGGCGGCCATCCAGCGCTCGGCGGCGGCCACCGGGTCGGCCTCCGCGGACACATCGATGCGGTGCAGGGTCCACTCGGGCTCGATGGGCAGCAGCCGTGCGCCGCTCTCGCCGTCCTCGATGCGCACCCGCAGCGTGCCGGTCTCGGCGACGACCCGACGCAGCGCCCGCTCGAAGAGCACGGCGTCGACGAGGCCGTGGATCTCCAGGTACTCACCGGTGTTGTAGACGGTGTTCGACGGGTCCAGCTGCTGAGCGAACCAGATTCCCTGCTGTGCCTGGCTGGGCGACAGTCGGGGCAGACGCTCATCAGGCATGACTGTCCTCTCGGCCGGTAGATCGGGTCTTGTGACAGAAGACCACCGAAAGGACCGTTGTGGCTGCGCCGGTGCAGTTTCAGGCAATTGCCGAGGGCCGCGATGCAGTTTCCGGCAACGCCCGCCGCGGGCCCGCCGGGCGCCCATAGCATGCCGAAAATGAGACTCGACGACCTGTTCCCGAATTGGGACTTCAGGGAATGCCACCGGCTGCGCGTGGCCGCGTCCTGCGAGGCGACGATGCGCGCGGTCGAAGAGGTCACCTGGAGTGAAGTGCCGGTATTCCGGATGCTGATGTTCACCCGCTCGTTCGGCAAATCGCTGCCGACCGGCGAGAAGCGGATCATCGACAGTTTCCGGACCGGCGCCTACAGCGAAATTGCCCGTACAGACGACGAGTTGGTGGTCGGCTCCATCATCCGCACCACCGAGGACAACTCCTCCACCGAGCCGTATGTGGTGGCCTCGGGAGAGGAGTTCGCCACCTTCGACAAGCCCGGCTATACGAAGATCGCCTACAACTTCCATTGGGCGGACGGCCGTTTGAACACCGAGACCCGAGTGGTCTCCACCGACCGTTCGGCCCACCGCAAGTTCACGCTCTACTGGGCGGCCATCCGGCTGCCCAGCGGTTTTATCCGGCACGAATGGCTACGGGCGATCCGCCGCAAGGCGGAAATGAACTGACTGACCGCCCCTGACACAAAGCCCTCAATCGCCGGCGGACTCGTCGAGCCGGCCGGCGATTGAGGGCTTTTGCGTCCAGGGCCGGGTCAGCGGGCCGTCGCGGCCCGGTAGGCGCGGGTGGACGTCGGGACGAGGATCACCATGAGCACCAGCAGCGAGACGACCGCCACGACCACCGGATACTGCGCGGGGAAGGCGGTCGAGACCGTACCGGGCGCGGTGTTGCCCCACAGCTCGCGCATGGCGCCGATCACCGCGCTGACCGGATTCCACTCGGCGACGATCTGCAGCCCGCTGGGCAGCACCGACGGGTTGACGAAGGCGTTGGAGAGGAACGTCAGCGGCATGCTGATCAGGAAGGTGACCGAGGTGACGGCCTCGGGGCTGCGCAGCGCCAGCCCGATCAGGGCGCCCAGCCAGGCCAGGACATAGCCCGCCAGCAGCAGGATCGCAAAGCCGCTGATGATCTTGACCGGATCGGTGGTGGTGCGCCAGCCGATGAGCAGTCCGACCAGGGCCATGATCGTGCAGGCCAGGGCGGAGAGCAGGATGTCGGCGAGGGTGCGGCCGACCAGGACCGCGGGCCGGGCGATCGGCATCGAACGGAAGCGGTCCACGATGCCGGTCTTCAGATCCGCGGCGACCCCGATGGCCGTGCTGCTCACGCCGGAGAGCATCACCTGCATGAAGATGCCGGCCATGATGAACGAGCGGTAGTTCAGGCCAGGGGTGTTGATCATGCTGCCGAAGAGATAGCCGAAGATCAGCACGGTCACGATCGGCACGACCGTGACACTGATGAGCTTCGTCGGCACCCGCTTGAGCTGCTTGAGCTGGCGTCCGGCCAGGGCCAGGCTGTCCGAGAGGAAGTAGTTCATGCCGCGCTCACCGCTCCCGCCGTCGCAGCCGCCGGGGCGGCGGCGCCGGCCCCCGTCAGTGTGAGGAACACATCGTCCAGCGACGGCCGCCGGATCGCCAGGTCGGTGACCTGGATCTGGGCGTCCTGAAGCACCTGGGCCGCCCGGGCCAGCGCCTCCAGCATCGCGCCGGCCAGCGGCACACTCAGACTGCGTCCGTCCTCACCGGCCGTCGGCTGCTGCCCGAGGGCCTGCGCCAGCAGATCCGCCGCGTACTGGGTCCCGGCCGCGTCCACCAGCGTGACCTCGAGGCGTTCGCCGCCGACGCGCTGCTTGAGCTCGTCGGAGGTGCCCTCGGCGATCACCTCGCCGCCGTTGATCACCGCGATACGGTGCGCCAGCTGCTCGGCCTCCTCCAGGTACTGGGTGGTGAGCAGCACCGTGGCGCCGTCGGCGACCTGCTCGCGGACCATGTCCCACAGCGCGAGGCGGCTGGCCGGGTCCAGTCCGGTGGTCGGCTCGTCGAGGAAGATCACCGCGGGGCGCGGGATCAGGCTCGCGGCCAGGTCCAGCCGGCGGCGCATACCGCCGGAGTACGTCATGCTCGGCCGGTCCGCGGCGTCGGCCAGCCCGAAGCGCTGCAGCAGTTCGTCGGCCTTGCGCCGGGCGCCGGACCGGCCCAGGTGGTAGAGGCGGCCGGCCAGTTCCAGGTTCTCGCGGCCGGTCAGCAGCGGGTCGACGGCCGCGTACTGGCCGGCCAGCCCGATCCGCTTGCGCACCTCGTTCGGCTGCCGGACCACATCACAGCCCGCCACCGACACCCGGCCCGCATCGGGCTCCAGCAGCGTGGACAGAATCCGCACCATGGTGGTCTTGCCCGCGCCGTTGGGGCCGAGCACACCGAGCACGGTGCCCTGCGGGGCGGCCAGGCTCACCCCGCGCAGCGCCTCGACCTCCTTGTACTTCTTGCGGATCCCCTCCGCATAAATGCCTGCGTCCATGCACCCTCCTCAAGTTTGCCGGCGCCGGGCGTGCCGGGCTGTTCGGTGGTACCCCCGCTCCCGCCGAGCGGCCCCGCCCGCCGCGGCCGGGAAGCCGGCCGGGACGGGGCCCCTTCACAAGGAGTGGCGGCGATATCAGCCGTCCATGGCGTCGGCCAGGGACTTCGGCCGCATATCGGTCCAGTTCTCGTTGATGTGGTCCAGGCAGGCCTGTCGGCCATCGCGGCCGTGCACGACCGTCCAGCCCTCGGGCACCTCGGCGAAGGCCGGCCACAGCGAGTGCTGGTTCTCCTCATTGGTCAGCACGTAGTACTCCGCGCTGTCGTCCTCAAAGGGGTTGGTGGCCACGGGAATTCCTCTCTTCGAATCTCTTGGTGCGGTCTCGCGTACGTCGTGTCGTACGTGCTCAGGTGGTGGGCGACAGGGCCCCGTCGGGCGCCGGGGCCTGGGCGGGGATGCGCTTGACGGCCTTCGGGGTGCGCAGGGCGGCGACGAAGGCCGACAGCCGGTCCACACCCCAGAACTTGTCGAAGCCGGTGATGAAGTAGGGCACGCCGAAGACGCCGTCGCGGTGCACGGCGTCCAGGGCCAGTTCGCCGCGCGCCCGTACGCCCGGATCGTCACAGGCGCCGGCCAGCAGCCGCGGGTCCATGCCCAGCTCCTTGCCGATGCCGCCGATCACTTCGGGGTCGCAGATGTCGAAGCCGTCCTCCCAGCGGGCCCGGTAGACGGCGGCGATGAACTCGCGGCCCAGACCGTGTTCCTCGGCCACCAGATAGGCCAGGTGGGAGACCTCCCAGCGGGGGCTGCGGTCCACGGGCCAGGCGTTTGCCAGCCCGCGGTCCCGGGCCAGGCGCCGGACGTCCTGGAGGATGTACAGATGCTTCTCGCGGGACATCGGCACATAGGGCAGCCGGACATCCGAGGCGTCCAGCTGCTGCCGGTAGCCCTCGTCCGGCTCCCAGAAGGGCAGCCAGTCGATCTGCTCGGCGACGTCGGGGTAGTGGGTCAGCAGGTCATGGTGGGCCAGCCACGAGTAGGGGCTTCTGAAGCTGAAGTACCAGCGGGGCCGCTTGCGGGCCATCACAGCCTCCTCACGGTGAGGTGACGACGGGTGGGTGACGACGAGTGGGTGACGGGTAATCAGATGGTGATGCCGCCGTCGATCTGCAGGACCGATCCGGTGATGTACGCGGCGGGACCGGAGACCAGATAGGCCACCAGGTCGGCGACCTCGTCGGCGCGGCCCATGCGGCGCAGCGGAATGGACTTCATCGCGTCCTTGCGGGCCTTGTCGTTCATGGCGGCCGTCATGTCCGTCTCGATGAAGCCGGGCGCCACCGCATTGACCCGGATCCCCGACCGGCCCACTTCCTTGGCCAGCGCCCGGGAGAAGCCGATGATGCCCGCCTTGGAGGCGGAGTAGTTGGTCTGGGTGGCATGGCCGTAGACGCCCGCCACGGAGGAGATGTTGACGATCGCGCCGGTGCGGCGCTTCATCATGCCGAACACCGCGGCCCGGCAGACGTGGTAGACGCCGTCGAGGTTGGTGTCCAGGACCTGGTGCCACTCCTGGTCGTCCATCAGCACCAGCGGGTTGTCGCGGGTGATGCCGGCGGCGGTGACCACGGCATCCAGCGGGCCCAGCTCCTCCTCGACGCCGCCGATCCAGGTGCGCACCGCCTCGGCGTCGGCGACGTCGACACGGGCCCCGGTGGCGCGGCCGCCGTACTGTGCGGCCTCCTTCTCCAGGGTCCGGGCTGCCTCGTCGTCCGAGCGGTAGCAGAAGGCGACGTCGAAGCCGTCGCGGGCCAGCGCCAGCACGGTCGCCCGGCCGATGCCCCGCGAGCCCCCGGTGACCAGTGCCACGCGCGTGCTGTGTTCGTCGTCTGCGGGGGTGGTGCCCCGCGG
Organism: Streptomyces sp. NPDC048483; assembly: GCF_040651455.1. NCBI lineage: Bacteria > Bacillati > Actinomycetota > Actinomycetes > Kitasatosporales > Streptomycetaceae > Streptomyces > Streptomyces sp. NPDC048483. The sequence continues at coordinate 63,461 of NZ_JBEZJZ010000034.1, read as the reverse complement.
GTCGTCGGTCATGTCCATCTTCTCCGTCGGTGGTACGTCACGGTGGCGGTCGTCAGCCGGCGGGGCGCAGGACGCCGGCGGGGCGGAAGGCCATGACGATCCGGTCCACGGTCATCACGGGCTCGCCGTTCACCAGGCTGTGACCCTCGAACATCACGGTGTCCTCCAGGGAGCGGGACAGCGTGACATGGTGTTCGAGCACGTCGCCGGGCAGCACGGTGCGGTGGAAGACGACCTTGGTCATGCCGCCGAAGAGCATCACCTGTCCGTCCAGCACATCGGGGTTGGGGTCGTCCCAGGTGGCCAGCACGCCGGCGGCCTGGCACCAGGACTCGACGAGGACGGTCTGCGGACAGCCGTAGCCCTCCTCGGGGGTGTCCGGGCCGAGCCCCGCATACCAGGGCTCGTTGCAGGTCACCGCCTTGAGCGCGGTCAGGCTCCGGCCTGGCGTCACCGCGGTGACGCGGTCCACCAAGAGCATGGGGTAGCGGTGCGGCAGCCGCTGCCGGATCTCCGCCTGTGCCGCGCTCACGGCGTCGTCCCTTCTGCCCCGGCGGCCGGGGCGGTGGTGGTGCGGTAGCGCAACCGGACCCGTGCGGCGTCCCCGCGCGGGGAGCGCACCACGGCCTTGCACTGCCAGCCGTCCGGCTGCTGCTTCCACGCCAGTTCGGCGGTCAGTTCGTCGCCGGGGTAGACGGCGCCGGTGAAGCGCGTCGACTCGATCGCGGCGAGCTGCGGGCCGGTGCCGGGCCCGCCCGGCACGGTGGCCAGGGCGGAGGTGTGCACGTACTCCACCAGGCAGATGCCGGGGAAGATCGGGAAGCCGGGGTAGTGGCCGGGCAGCACGGGCTCGTCCGCCGCGACCGTGAAGGCGGTCGCGGCAGTGAGCCCGGTGCCGTCGGCTGCGTCGGGCCGTGCGGTCACGGTCACGGATCCGGCGAGCGGGGTGGCGCGCGGCACGGCCGGTGGCGTCCGCCCCGGTGCCACAGCGGTGGTCGGCGCGGTCATCAGGCCGCCCGGAGCCTCTCCGAGAGCAGGGTGTAGGCGTCCTGGAGGCAGCCGATCCGCTTGAGGTCGGTCTCCTGGAGCTTGACGCTGTATTTCTTCTCCAGCACCACCACGACCTCCAGCGCCATCAGCGAGTCGACCTCCAGGTCGTCCACGAAGCTGGCGGTGTCGGTCACGTCGGACACCTCGGCGTCCAGGGCCGCCGCCACGGTGGCGCGCAGCTCTTCCTTCTCCAGTACGGCGGGTGCACTCGTCATGGTCGTCTTCCTCATTCTGTTTCGGTGGTGCGTGGTGGGAGGGCGGTCTGTGGTGGTGGGCTAGCGCAGGCCGAGCACCGCGCAGCCGACCGAGCCCGTGCGGTCGACGGAGGTGAGCACGCCCACCCGGCCGGGGCCGGATGCGGGGTGCTCCTCGGCGTGGGCGAGCAGGGCGACGGTCTGGAAGGCGGCGGCGGCCGCGCCGGTGTCGCCGATCAGCTCGACGGGCGCCAGATCGACCGGATCCGCGTCCGCGAACACCGCCTGCACGGCAGCCCGTTCGGCCTCGCCCTCGGCGCCGGGGGCGCCGGAGCGGGCGACGGCGACGACCGCCGAGGGCGTGACACCCGCGCGGCGCAGTCCGCGGCGCAGACAGGCCGTCAGCGTGTCCTCGGTCCGGCCGTCCAGATTGACGCCACTCTCGACGGCGAGGATGTCGGCGAGGACCGGCTGTCCCTCGCCCCCGGCCGGTTCGACGAGCAGCATGGCGCAGCCCTCGCCCAGCTCGGGGGCGCGGCCGCCGTCGCCGCTGTGGCGCTCCAGCCAGGCGCGGGCCGGGCTGAACTCCTCGGCCGCGCCGCACAGCACGGTCTGCGCACGCCCGGCGGCCAGCAGGCGGCGGGCGTAGTTGAGGGCGTGCAGACCGGCCGAACGGCCGCCCGCGATGGTGGCGTTGGGGCCCTGGAGCCGGTACCAGATGGCGCTCTGGCCGGCCGCGCAGTTCATCACCGTGTTGGGGAAGCGCGCCGGGTCGACGAAGAAGGGCCTCTCGCCGGTGAGCGAGTCGCGGGTGAAGTCCATCATGGACTGGGCGCTGCCGGTGGTGGTGCCCAGCACCAGGGCGGCCCGCTCGCCGGTGCCCACGGCCCGGTTGCGCTCATCGGCCTCCAGCAGCCGGCCGACGGTGGTGACGGCCAGGCCGGTCACCCGGTCCATGGAGCGGGTGCCCTTGCGGCCGAGCACGGCGCGCACATCGAAGCCGGGCACCGTGCAGGCGGTGTCCGAGGGCACGGCGCCCAGAGCGGGGTCGACGGCACCGGCCGTGGCCGTCCGCCGGCGCAGCCCCTCGGTGAACGCGTCCTTGCCGATGCCGAAGGGCGAGACGGCGGACCAGGCGGTGATGACCGGGTGCCGGGTGCCCGTAGCGGTGGGGATCACAGGGGTCGAGGTCACAGAAAGCACACCATTCGGTAGTCGGGCCAGCGAAGCGCCAACTCGCCGTCCGCGGCGGTTTGCACGCCCGGCAGCAGCCGGTCGCGGCCGTGCGGCGCATAGGCGGCCAGGGCCGATTCCTCGGCGCTGACCCGCACCCCGGCGTCGAGGAGGACGGTCAGGTCGCGACGCGGGTCGCTGAGCGTGTCCAGGGTCCGGGTGCCGATGCGCAGGGCGGGCACCGGCTCGGTCCGTACGGCGTAGGTGACGGCCTGGCCGCGCAGCAGCAGGTCGAGCCCGCCGAGCTGACGGTGCAGCTCGACGGCGAGATAGAGCTCGTCGAAGAACTGCTTCTCCAGGGCGCCGCGGTAGGCCCGTTCGACGATCGCCAGGGTCCGCTTGCCGCCGTCGTCCTGATGGGACATCAGATCACCCCCACGGTGAGGGTCTTGCGGGCCGCGGCGACATTGGCGGCGTAGCCGGCCGGGGGCCGCAGCACGACCTGCGGGAGATGGTCGGTGGCGCCGCGGTCGTCGCTGCAGAAGCGGCAGCCGTACCAGTACAGCCGGTCCGGGTGGGCGTCGAGCAGCTCCGCCACCAGCGCCGCGGTGGAGGGGTAGTCGGTGTCCCAGGAGGCGAGGTTGCGGGGTTTGGCGTCGCCGAGCGAGCGCTGGGTGAGCAGGGTGGCGTAGCCGCAGGTCCACACCGCGACGCGCGCGCCGCGGTCGAGGAGGGCCTGGGTCATCCGGAGCACGCTGGTGACGCGGTCGGACGAGTGCGGTTCGCCCATGACCGTGAGAAGGATGTCGGTGGGCGGGATGTGCCGGGCCATCTCAGTGCCACACCGCCTGTACCTCGGGGTCCAGCAGCAGCTGTGCCAGCCCGTCCGCCTCCATCACCCGCAGTCCGGGGCGCAGCCTGGCGCCGGCCAGGCCGCGCTGGGCCAGGGAGAAGCGGTCGGCGGCCAGTTCGCCGCCCGCCTCCTGAAAGGCGTCGAGTGCGGCGTCGCTGCCCGCAAGGGTGAGCATGACGCCGTCCTCGATCAGGAACAGCAGCACGGAGTAGCCGGCGCGGGCCTGTGCCGCGGCGTCGCGCCGCAGGCCCGCTTCGGCGTCCGCGAGCCGTCCCCGGCTCTCGATCAGCAGGAGCCGCGGCCTGGCGCCGTCCGCTCCTCCCCGGTCCGGTATCACGCCTGGCGCACCTCGCCGCCCAGCGCGTCCAGCACCCGCTGGTCGAAGGTGACCAGGCTCCAGTCGCGGCGGTTCTCGATGACGGCGTAGCCGTGCACGATCTTGCCGGTCTCGACCAGGAGCAGCTTGCCGTCGCGGACGACATAGCAGTCCATGCGGGAGGTGTAGGTGAAGTCCTTGAAGACGTCCTCGACCGTGTAGACGGTGTAGAGGTCCTCCTCCATCAGCGCCTCGTCGACGATACGGATCTTCGAGTGCGGGACGACGGGGATCCACTTGTAGTCGTCGAGCAGGGTCTTGATGGAGATGCCGCGGTCGGCGACGAAGAGGTCCTTGGCCTCTTCCATCTGCCGCAGGTAGCCCGACATCTGGATGCGCTCGGTGAAGTGGCAGTAGGGGTAGCCGATCCGCCACTTCCAGCCGAAGGCGTTCTGCCCGTCGGTCAGGGCCGCCAGCACCTTGTCCCGGGCGCCCTCGGTGGCGTCGTCGGCGGCCAGCGCCGTCTCGACCGCGGCCTTGACCTCGGCCGGGATGACGTCGGGGGACTCGGCGAGATCGGCGCCCAGCCGCTCGACGGTGTACGGCGCGACCTCGGCGGGCACCTCGCCCGCGGCCTCCAGATAGGTGTCGATGCGCAGGGAGACCCGGACCTTGGAGGTGACGGCCTTGTGGGTCTCGCCGTCGCGGTCGACGAACACGGTGACCTTGAAGCCGAGGGTGGCGTCGCCGTCCTTGGTGTGCGGCTCGACCTCGGCGCGCGCCTCGTCGTCCATGTGGAACGCATGCAGGATGCGGGTGTCGAGGTCGACGATATCCAGGCCCAGGCCGTACGTCTCGTACAGGCCGCGGGCCGACAGCCCGGCCTGCCGGAAGTGCTCCAGCACGGCTTCCTCGACGAGGTAGTTGACGTGCTTGAAGCCGATCCAGGTGCAGATGTTGGAGCCCTCGTAGCGCGGGCGCAGCGTTACGGAGGTCGGGGTGGACACCAGCGCCTTGACGGCGGTTTCGGTGACAGCGGTCATCGGTGCAGCTCCAGAGTGCCGAGGGCGCCGGGACCGCGCTGGGGGTCGCCGTCCGCCGGGAGGGTCGAAGTGGTGAGGAAGTCCGTGATCTCGGAGGCGAAGCGTTCGGCCTCCTCGATCATCGGGAAGTGCCCGGTGCCGGACAGGATCCGCAGTCGCGCACCGGGCACGCGGGCCGCCAGGGCCGCGCCCTCGGGGGCGGGTGCGGCGAAGTCCCGCTCGCCGCCGAGCACCAGGCACGGCACGGTGATCCGGTCCGTGCGCAGCCGCGGGGTGCGCAGATAGGTCTCGAAGAACCGGATCCAGCCGTACGGGCCCACCCGGTCGCGGACCCGCTCGCCCATGGCGCGCTGGAGGTCCGCGGGGAAGCGGCCCCGGGAGTGGACCCGGATGCCGTCCTCCATGATCAGGTGGAAGTCATTGAGGTAGTGGGTGATGGTCGGCCAGTCGAACTCCTCGGCCGTGCCCCGGTAGAAGGGCGAGACCAGGACCAGCGCACGGATGCCGTAGCGCCGCAGCGGATCGTCGGCACCGGCCACCGCGTCGGCACCGGCCAGCAGTTCCAGGAGCACATTGGCGGACATCGAGTGCGCCACGACGACCTCGGCGCCGCCCGGCACACCGCGCAGCGCCGCGTCCATCCAGTCGGTCAGCGCGGCGTGCTGCCCCCAGTCGTCCGGCCCCTCGGCACGCCAGGGCATCTGGGCGCTCCACACCTCGTACGGTGTGGGCAGTCGCTCCAGACAGGTGTCCCACAGGCTCTCGTTGGCGGCCAGGCCGTGGATCAGCAGCATCCGCTGCGGACCGGCGCCGGCCGCCCGGGTACGGCGGCGGACGGAGACCGGCCGCCGGTCTTCGGCAGTGCGCATCACGGCGTCCCGGGGGCCAGCAGGACCAGCCCGGCCCCGGCGTCGTCGGTGTCGCCGCCGGCCGTCGCATACACCGCGCCGCGGCCGCCGCCGTCGAAGAAGCCGACGGCCGCCGCGCACTGGAGCACGCCGAGCGCACCGGAGGCCCGGCCGCTCGCCGGGGGCAGCGCGGATCGTTCCACACCAGGCAGCAGGTCCGACGCCGGCGTCGCACCGCCGGCGTCGGGCAGCTGCCAGCGGACCGGCCCCTCAGGGGCGGAGCCGGCCAGCCGGTCCAGGACGGCGCCGAGGGCGCCGGTGCGGGTGTAGCGGCCGAGGACGGCGCGTACGGTGGCGCCGCGTTCGCGGGCGGCGGCCGCGCTCTCCAGGACGACGGCCGCGCCGCCGTCCACCGCGCGCTCGCCGCCGAGCAGCCGGCGCACCACGTCGTTGTCCGGCTCCACGCCCAGGACCAGGACACGTTCGACGCGCCCGGCGGCGATCATCGTGGCGCCCCAGTGCAGGGCGTCCAGACCGGAGGTCGCGCCGTTGCACACCATCAGGTTGGGGCCGCGCAGCCCGTAGCGGATGGCGACGGACGAGGCGATGACGTTGCTGGAAGCGTTGGGCAGGTCCATCGGGCTGGTGCCGGTGACGGTCTCCGCGCGCAGGGTGTCCAGGGCCCGGGCGACCGTGTCGAGGTTGCCGTAGTTGGAGCTGGCGACGGTGCCGATGCTCTCGTCCGGTACGGCGACGCCCGCCTCGCCGTGCAGCCCGGCATCGCGCAGGGCGGCCTCGGCCAGGCAGTAACCGAGCTGGGTGGCACGGTCCTTGTAGCGCAGGCCCTTGCGGCCGATCAGCACGGCCGGCTCGACAGGCTCGCCACCGGTGGGCGCGCCCGCGGCCAGGGCGGTGACGCTGTCGATGCCCGGCAGCAGTACGGCGGCGCCGGTGACGGTGATCTGCACGGTGCTCATCGGGCGGCCTCCACGATCGCCACGGCGTTGATCCCGCCGAAGCCGAAGGCGTTCAGCTGGACGACGGTCGGCTCGGCCTGCGCCGGCGCTCCGGTGACGAAGCGGAAGTCGGCGGCCTCGTCCACCGGATCGTCCAGGCCCACGGTCGGCGGCACCCGCCCCTCCTTCAGGGCCTTGAGCCCCACGATCAGATTGAGCAGCCCGGAGGCGCCCGAGGTGTGGCCGGTCATCGACTTGACCGCGGTCATCAGCGGGCGCCCGGCGTCGTCGCCGAGCACCTCGGCCAGCGCGGTGGCCTCCGCCTCGTCGTTGAGGAGCGTGCCGGTGCCGTGCAGCATCACCAGGTCCACGTCCGCGGCCTTGATCCCAGCGAGGCGGTGGGCCTCGCGCATGGCATCGGCGATACCGGCCGGCGAGGGCGCGGTGACGTGGTACGCATCGCAGTTGACAGCCGCACCGCGCAGCCGGCCATGCACCGGCCGGCCCGCCGCGGCGGCGGCGCCCTCGCGGCACAGCACGATGGCGGCCGCCCCGTCGCCCATCAGCACGCCGGTGCGGTTGCGGTCGAAGGGCCGTACCCGGTCCGGCGGGGCGGGGTGGACCCGCTCCAGCAGCCCGTACATGCTCTCGGTGAGCACATCCACGCCCGCGATGACGACGGTGTCGACGTCCTCCTGCGCCAGCAGATCGGAGCCGAGGGCCAGCGCGTAGAGGGACGCGGAGCAGGCGTTGGAGAAGGTGTACGTCTGGTCGGCGCCGAACCGTTCGCGCAGTGCGGTGCCGAAGTGCAGTCCGGTGTCGGCGAGTGAGGCCTGCTCGCGCCACCACAGTTCGACGGAACGCAGCTCGCGCAGTCCGGTGCCGATCAGCACCGGCACCCCGGTCAGGTCCTCGCCGAGCCCGGCGTCGGCCAGTGCCTGGGCGATGGCGTCGGCGAGCAGGGCGGTGGCGCGCGCGGGCCGGTCCTCGCCCTCGGCAGGGCGGTCGTCGACCTCGTAGGCGTACTGCGCCCGGAAGCGGGTGCGGTCGAAGCCGCGCAGTGGGGCATGCCCGGTGCGGCCCCGGCACAGGCTCTCGAAGAGTTCGTCGACGCCGGTGCCGGTGCTGGCCACGGCCCCCATTCCGATGATGGAGCGGCTCAGCATGCTGCTGCCTCCTGCGCGGCGTCATAGCGGCCCAGGAGCACGGCGGCGTTGTTGCCGCCGAAGGCGAGGCCGTTGTTCTGGACGACCTTCAGGTCGGCCTCGACGGCCTGGTTGGGCACGCAGTCCACATCGCACTCGGGGTCGGTGGTTTGGTGGTTGATGGTGGGCGGGATGAAGCCGCCCGAGATGGCCAGGGCGCAGCCGATGGCCGCCAGGGCGCTGGCCGCGCCCATGCTGTGGCCGAGCATCGACTTCATCGACACGGTGCGCGGGGCCCGGTCACCGAACACCTGGCGGATCGCGCCGGCCTCGGTGATGTCGTTGGCCTTGGTGCCGGTGCCGTGCGCGGAGATCAGATCGACCTGGTCGCGTTTGACCCCGGCGTTCTCCAGGGCCAGTTCCATACAGCGGGCGACGCTGGCCTGGTTGGGCGCCACCTGGTGGTGGGCGTCGCAGTTGAGGCCGTAGCCCAGCACTTCGGCGTAGATCCGGGCGCCGCGAGCGAGCGCGGACTCCAGCCGCTCGAGGACGAGGACGCCGGCGCCCTCGCCGGTGAGGATGCCCTTGCGCTCGGCGTCGAAGGGCCGGCAGCGGTCGGGGGCGATGGTGCCCAGCCGGTAGAAGCCGGCGAACGTCTTGCGGCACATGGCGTCCGCGCCGCCGCAGAAGGCGAATTCGGCCTCACCGGAGCTGACCGCGTCATAGCCGTAGCCGATGGCGTAGTTCCCGGCCGCGCAGGCGGTGGGGACGGTGACCGCCTCCACGTCCGTCAGGCCCAGCTCCTGGGCGATGGCGACCGACAGCCGCCCGGCGGGGATACGCCGGGCGACGGTCGGCTCGAAGTGGCCCGGCCCGTGGGCGAGTTCGGCCTGCACCAGCTGGTCCAGGTCGTAGGACTCGCCGTCGGTGGTGCCGATGGAGATCAGACCGCGGCTTTCGCGCAGCTCGTCGAGGCCGAGACCGGAGTCCTCCAGCGCCATACGAGCCGCGGCGGTCGAGAACAGCGAGGCCCGGCCCAGCTGTTCGGTGTCCAGGGTGCGGATCCACTGCCGCGGGTCGAAGTCGGTGACCTCGCACCCGTTGGCGTGGGCGAACCCTTCCGTGTCGAACACCGAGATGGGCCGAGCCCCGCTGCGTCCTTCGCGCAGACTCCGGTCGAACTGCTGCGCCCCCAGGCCAATACTGGAGACCACACCGAGTCCGGTGAGGACCACGCGGTGGCCTCCCGGCTCCCCCGTGTCTGCGCCGTGTACTGCTGCCGACATGTCTGCCTCTCACTCCACCGTGACGGACCGGGCCAAGCCGTCCGGGCGGACGGCGGCCGGGTTACCAGCCGGCCGACTCCGCGACGACCTCGTAGACGCCGGCGAGGTTGACCATGCGCGGCAGCTCGGACTGGTTGATCACCGTGCCGAACTCCTTCTCCAGCGCGGCGAGTATCTCGATGGCGCGCAGCGAGTCGGCGCCGTGCTTCTCCTTGAAGAGGCTGGTCTCAGAGACCTCCTCCTCCTCGATCTCCAGAATGTCGCAGACGATTTCTTTGATCGTCTCGATGCGCTCGTCGCGCTGCACCACAGTCACTCTTTACACCCTTCGGGATTTCCGTCGGCGGAATTTCCTCGCGTTCGCAAGGGCACGCTGAGAAGTTCTTTCCTCTGTCCAGAGCAGAGAACTGCGTGCGTCCTTTTCTAGCGATAGGGCAAGCGGCCGGACAAGGTGGGCTGCAACAAGCTGCTAAACCGCAATTCCGGGAACCGCTCAACACCACCGCGCCTGGATTTCGGCGACCACGGCCGGCTGCTGCTCGACGAGATAGAAATGCCCGCCAGGCAGCACTTTCAGCGCGAATCCCGCCGGGGCCACCTCGCCCCAGGCGGCCACATCGTCGTGCTCCAGGGCCGTGTCCCGGTCACCGGTGAAGGCCACCACGGGACAGCGCACCGGTGTCGCCGGCCGTGGTCCGTACGTACCGACGATCCGGAAGTCCGCCCGGATGGCCGGCAGCAGCAGCTCGGCCAGATCGGGATCCTCGAGCAGGGCCGCGTCGGTGCCACCCAGCCGCCGCACCTCCTCGATCAGCGCCCGGTCCCCGCCGAGATACGCGGACTTGGGCGCGACGCGGTGCGGCGCGGGTCTTGCCGAGACGGCCAGCCCGGCCGGCCGCACCTGATGCAGATTCTCCAGCCGCAGGACCGTCTCATACGCCAGCGAGGCCCCCATGCTGTGCCCGAACAACACCAGTGGCAGCTGCGCCGCCAGCGGGAGCAGCGCCCCGGTGAGCCGGTCGGCGAGCTCGCCCATGGACGGGACGCAGGGCTCGGCGATCCGCTCCTGACGGCCCGGGTAGCGGGCCACCAGGACCTCGGTTTTGGGGTCGAAGGCGGTCCCCCACGCGTGGTAGAAGGCCGCGTTGCCGCCCGCGTGCGGCAGGACGACCAGGCGTCTTCGGGGCACACCGGTGGCGGGGTAGCGGCGGAACCACAGGGTGTCGGCGCTCTGGACGGTCATGCACCGGCACCCTGGCCCACGGCGGTGGGTGCGACCGTCGCGACCTCGGCACCGGGCAGGATGCGGCGGACCATCCCCGCCAGGGTGGTGCCGGGCCCGACCTCCAGGAAGCGGCGGCAGCCGAACCGCTCGCCGAGGGTGCGTACGGACTCCTCCCAGCGGACGGCCGAGGTCAGCTGACGGGTCGCCAGCTCCGGCCAGTCGGCGCCGGTGTCGTGTGGTGCGGCGTCGACGTTGGCGACCACCGGCAGATGGCCGGGCGCGAACGCCACGTCCTCCAGCGCCTTGGCCAGCTGCGCCGCGGCGGGTTGCATGAACGGGCTGTGGAAGGCGCCGCCCACCGGCACCCGGATCAGCTTGGCGCCGATGCCCGGGGCGTGCTCGGCGGCGCGGTCGATGGCCTCGGGCGCACCGGAGAGCACCACCTGGCCGGGCGCATTGACGTTGGCCACCCACAGCTCGCCCTCGCCGCTCCCGGCGGCCGCCGTTTCGGTCAGCTCCCGTACGGCCGCCTCGACCTGCGGCAGTGCGGCCCCGACCAGGACGCCCATGGTGCCCTCGCGCAGCTGTGCCGCTTCGCGCATCGCCCGCCCGCGGGCGGCGACCAGCACGGCGGCGTCGCGCACGGTCAGCGCCGCGGCCGCGACCAGCGCCGCGTACTCGCCGAGGCTGTGCCCGGCGCACGCCACGACGCCGGTCAGCTCACCGCGCCGTTCGGCCTCCCGATGGGCCATCATCGCCACCGCAAAGACCGCGATCTGGGCCAGATCGGTGCGGCGCAACGCCTCGTTGTCGGCGTGCAGCAGCAGATCGGCCACGTCCTCCCCGGTCCATTCGGACAGGTCGTCGACCAGCGACCAGGACTCGACAGCACGCCAGGGCTCACCCATGGCCTGACGTTGTGTTCCCTGGCCGGGAAAGAGCAGGCCGAGCGGTTCGAGACTCATGGATTCACCTTCCGCATGAGGATGCGCTGTTTCGACGACCTGCGTTCGCGGGTCGTCCGGTTGGGGTTCGAGTCGTGCAGGACGGTGGCCAGGGGCGCAGGGGCGCAGGGGCGCACCGCGAAGGGACACAGGGCGCACGGGGCGCGGATGCCGTCAGGGAACGCTTCGGGCAGACGGCGGCGCGCCGCGCGGTGCCCGCGCGCCCGACAGGCCCAGCTCCGCCGCCCGCACCCCGGCCTGGAAACGTGAGCTCGCGCCGAGCAGCGTCATGATCTCGGCGACGTAACGCCGGTACGTCCGTACGGACACGGCCAGATCGCGCGCCGCCACCTCGTCGGTCACCCCTGCCCGCAGCTTCTCCAGGACCTGTCTGGTGATCTCCGTCCGAGCCCGGTCGCCGAAGCTGATCCGCTCGGCGGCCACCACGGCGTGGTGCCACACATCGTCGAAGAAGGTCTGCAGCGTACGGATCACGGCGGGCGCCCGGATCACCGAGGCGCGCCGGCCGGCGGCGGATTCAGCGCAGGCCAGTGCGGTGGTGCCGTCGACGACGACCGCCGACAGCATCGGGATCCTGGCGATCCGCACCTGGACCAGGTCATCCTGCGTCTGCTTGTCGCGCGCCTGGCTGCCCTGCGCCTGGTCGTACGGATCGCCCTGGCCGCTGTCCCCCGCGTCACGGTGGTCCTGGCTGTGGTCCCGTGCTGCCCAGTTCTTGGGGGTGCGGTCCTTCAGGGTCCGCCGGTCGCGGTCCCGACCCTGGTCGCCCGCGTGCGACGGCCAGGGCAGCACGCCGGAGTCGAGTGCGGCCTGGTTGCAGAGCACCCGGACGCGGATCCCTCGGCCGGTGTCCGCCGGCAGGGTGGCGATGGCGGTCTGGAGGGGCGTCGTCGCCTCCGGGGCGATGGCGAACACGACATCGACGCTCGTCGTGGCCTGGGCGATCAGCTCTCCGACCGCGGTCGAGATCGCCGCGTCGTCCGCGGGCACCTGGCTGACCAGGCAACGACGGGAAGACCGGTCGCGGTGTTTGAGCACGGTGCTCTCGATCAACGTGCGGGCCTGGAGCAGCGCCTGTTCGAGGTCGTCGCTCAGCTCCTCCAGTTCGCTCAGATCGCCCCGTTCACCGGTGGCAGCCGGTCCCTCCGCAGCGGGGCCGCTGCTGACGCCGCCCCCGGCAGGGAAGCCTTGCCCCGGGCGTTCGTCGATTCCCCCGGATACCTCGCCGTTTCCCGGTGCTGAGCCACCGGCGGACGGCCCGTCGTCGAATACACCGTCATCGGCCGGGCCCGTCCGTTGTCTCGGCAGTAATCGGTCCTTCAACCTAATCCCCCGTTATGTTCTTTGCGGACCTGGAAGAGGGCCGCTGGTCTACGGCCCGGCATGACTGTTTCTGTCGAAGGGATGGCCTGGGGGCGTGACAGGGCCCGAGAGGTGCCGTCGGAGACGCCGGTGAAAGGCCCGACCATCGCCTCTGCCGAGCGCAACGCCCGGCCCCCCGTGGACACCTCAGCGTTTTCGCTCAAACCGCCGGCCACAGGCGCCCACGGCTGCCACGTCAGCGCGTCGGCAACAGCCCCAGCTCGACCACTCGTACGCCCGCCTGGTACCGCGAACTCGCGCCGAGCAGCTGCATGATCTCCGCAACGCGGCGGCGGTAGGTGCGCAGGGAGACCTTGCTCTCACGCGCGGCCACCAGATCCGTACACCCCTCGCACAACTGCCGCAGCACATGCTGGGCGAGGTCCGTGCGCAGGCGTTCGTGCAGCCGCAGATACTCGACCAGCCGCACCGCGTTGCCCCACGCACCGGCGAAAAGCAGGTCGATGGCGCGGACCGCGGCGGGGTCCTTGACGATCGCGACCTGTTGACAGGACGGTGAAACCACGGGGCGCACCAGGGAGATCCGGCCGTCCACGATGAAGGTGGGATGCAACTCGCCCTTTGCCACCCTCACTTCGCACCCCGATCCAGGCCGCCCGAGGTCGGCGATCGCGCTCGCGCTCAGCAGGCCCTCGTGGACCAGAAGCCGTACGGCCACGCCCAGCTGCGCGGCCGACGTCAGGGCAGCCAGCAGGGCCTCGATGACCTCCCCGTGCTGCTCGGCGTCGCCGGAGAGGGCGATGCTGACACTGTGCCGGGCGCAGCGCACCAGACGTTCGACGGCGGTCACCGCCGACTCGTGGCTGCCCATCACGATCAGCAATCCGTTGCCCGGCCGACTGCGGTGGATGGAGATGGTGGACTCGATGACACGGCGGGCCTGCATCAGCGCCAGCTCCACCTCGTCGCGCCCCGGCCCGGCCTCCCCGTACACGTTCACCGGCCCCGATACGAGCTCTGCCCCGTCCGCCCCCGGCGCGCCACACGCCGGTTCTGCGGCGGCGACTGGTATGCGCTCGGCCTCCGTCAGCAGGTCAGCCATGATTCCCCCCGGATAATCCATCAGCCTGCCGTAGCCACACATGGGTGGCCGGCACAGAAAATGGCCACCCAAGAGCTCTTCTAGCGCTCCGGTGCACCCACCGAAAGCGAAATCCCCCGAGTTTGCACACCGACCGTTAAGAATTCATCCAACGGCGGAGTTCGCAAAGTCATCCGTCGCCAACAAGTACCGGCACATCCGGACTACTCGGACATCGACAGTAGTTCGCTGGCCCGAAGCCGTCAACGTACACACCGGAATCCGACTTTCCGGAACTGCAGGTGATTTCGATTAATGGTGCGGCGCGCGTCACACAAATACCACAGCTTGTCAGCTTGCTGCAGGGGCAGGCGCTGTGCGCCAATCTCGCGTACCCTTTTCGGACCGTCGCGCCACGCACCGCGAAACCGATGCGGCAGTAGGTGATCAGCACGCGGACCCGCTGGCCGCTTGCTGCCACCCCCTCCGTGCAGCGCCTCCGGACCGGCTACCCTCCAGGGTCGCCAGGGCTCCGAACATGCCGATCCCCCGGCTCCCGAGCCGATTGCTCGCGATCCGGAGTCTGTGGGCTCATCGGCCGGGAGAGCAGGGCCGATGGGGAGGATGGGGGGGCGGACACGCGGCTGCGGCCGTCGGCCGGCGCCGCCCAGGGGCGTCGGCGACGCTGAGACCCACCTCTATGACGGGAGTTACCTTCCACCTCATGGTCAGGCCACCTCGTTTCGACAGAGACCGGCTCCTCGACGCCGCCGTGCGGCTGGCCGCCTCAACTGGCCCCACCGGGGTGACGATGTCCGCGGTCGCAGGCGACGTCGGCGCCCCCAGCGGCTCGGTATACCACCGCTTCTCGGGGCGCACCGCGCTTCTGGCCGAGGTGTGGCTGCGCACGGTGGAGCGCTTTCAGGAGGGCTGCTCAGAGGTGCTGGAAGCACCCACCGACCCGTTGCGAGCGGTCTGCGCGGCAGCGCGCCACGTCGTTGCTTGGAGCCGCGCCCACCCCCAGGAAGCTTCACTCCTGCTGTATCGCGCCGAGGACTTCGGGCAGGCCAACTGGTCCGAGGAACACATCCGCCGCGCGCACCGCGGCAACAAGCGGGTACGTGCCACCCTCAGCGTTCTGGCCGCAGGGCTCGGCGCCGACGGCCCGCGGGCCGCCGAACGCGTCGAACTGGCCGTGATCGTCTTACCTCTCTCGGTCGTCCGACTCCATGTGTGGGCCGGCCACCCCGTCCCCGCACATGCCGAAGACCTCGCCGAGGAGTGCGCCGCCGCATTGCTCGGCGTGCCATCACCATCAACACCGGCGACCGGGTGAACACAGCGGCTCCTTTACGAGCAGGCCCCGTGTGCAAGGTCCACCGCCGGCTCGGTGGGCTCGAACTCAACGTCACCGAACGGCTCGCCGCTGCGGGCAAGGCCACGCGCTCGGCGCCCGGACGGCGAGCGAGATCCTGCAGCAGGCCGTCGACGAGCTCCACCACCCACCCTTCGCCGAGAGCCCGGCACCGAACCACATCTCCGCCACCGCCTCGTCCGTATCGACCGTATCGACCGTATCGACCGTGCAGAGCAAGCACGGCAAGTCGGCCGCTTCGGCCCTGAAGGTCACCCACAAGACCGTCGGCCAGGGCACGATCACCTACACCCTGGGCTCCGGCGACAAGGTCAAGGTCTCCTACGACGACGGGGGCGAACCCAGTGCCCACCTGACCGGCCACGGTGCCGAGGGCGACCTCGCCCGGCACGGCGAGAACACCAGGGCACAGGGCAACGGAGAACACCACGGACCAGGGAGAACTCCCCTCACGCCCTTGCGCTGTAGCCCCTTCCTATTCCTCGGGACCCGTGCCCTTCCCGTCTTCCGCCACCTTCATGGCGGCCTTCAGGAATGCGGCGACCGTCTTCGACGTGGACGCCTCCAGCCAGGCCACCGAGACGGTGCTCGCGCTGAGCCCGTCGACCGGCCTGGCCACCACGTCACCGGGCGCACGGTCGGCCACGATGGACTGCGGCAGCAGCGCGACCGCCTGGCCGAACGCCACGACCGTGAACAGCTGGTGCAGATCGCTGATGACGGGCGAGGTCCTGGCCCGGCCCGGGGCCGGCGCCCCGGCCGGCCCCGGCAGAGGGTGTTCCGGGTCCCACTCGTAGGCCTCCGCGTCCTTGCCCGACCAGTAGGCGCGGGCGAAGTCGTCGGCCCCCTCCCATTCGGGGAAGACCTCCGCCGCGAGGTCCGCGCGGGTCAGCCGGTCTTTGTCCGCCAGCGGGTGTCCCTCCGCGAGCACGGCGAGCCGCGGCTCGGCCAGCAGCGGCTCCAGGTGGAGACCGGAACGCCTGGTCGGGGTGCGGACGATCGCCACGTCGGCCCGGCCGTCGCGCACCATCTGTTCCGGGGCGCCCCAGCCGGTCACCCGCACCTCTGCCGGCACGACGGAGTCGGCGTGGTAGAGGTCCAGAATCCGCTTGAGCAGGCCCCCGTCCGCGTCGGGGGTGAGCGCGACCAGCAGCTTCTGCTCGCGTACGGCGGCCCGGCGGGTGAGGCGGTCGGCGGCAGCCGCGGCGTCCAGGACGAGGGACCCCTGTTCCAGCAACACCCTGCCGGAGTCGGTCAGTTCGGCACTGTGGGTGTTCCGGATCAGCAGCTCGACCCCCAGCTTCCGCTCCAGTTGCCGGATGGCACGGGACAACGGGGGCTGCGCCATCCCCAGACGCTGGGCGGCGCGGCTGAAGTTGAGTTCCTCGGCCACGGCCACGAAATAGCGCAGCTCCCTCAAGTCGAAGGAATCCATGGCCGGATGGTAAGTGACTCCCGCCGTGCCCCACGGCAACAAGCAGGGAACGGTGGTGCGTAACCGTGAACGTGCCGACGCCCCCCGGCCGGACCCACGGGTTCACTGTCGGCACGTTGGCGGTCATCGGGTCACGGTTCTCCGCTGCCGGGTCACCACGGCACGACGGACACGGCCCCGGGCTCTCCCTCGGCGGCTTCCAGGAACTGCCCCGTCGGGCCGTCCGCGGGCAGCGTCGCCAGGTGCACCAGGACGCGCGCCCCGTCCTCGACGCTCTGGAAGCCACGGTGCCCGTTGAGGTCGGTGGCGATGAACCCGGGATAGGCCGCGTTCACCAGGATCCCGCTCTCCTTGAGCGCGTTGGCGTACATGAGGGTGAGGGAGTTGAGCGCCGCCTTCGAGGAGTTGTACGCCAGCAGCCGCATCGTCGACACGTGGTGCGACGGGTCGGCGGTCAGGGTGAGCGACGACAGCTCGGTGGAGACGTTGACGATACGGGGCGATGCGGACCTGCGGATCAGCGGCAGCAGCGCATGGGTCGTCGCGACCACGCCGAACACATTGACCTCGTAGGTCTCGCGCAGCCGGCGCACATCGACCTGCTCCGGCGGAGTCATGCCCTCCACCCAGATGCCGGCATTGTTGATCAGGACGTCGAGGTGTCCGAACTCGCTCTCGATCCACTTGGCCGCCCGCACGATGCTCTGCTCGTCCGTCACATCGAGCTGGACGAACCGGGCGTCGGCGCCCTCGCCCTGCAACTCCTCGACGGCGACCCGGCCCCGGCCGGCGTCCCGCGAGCCGACGAGCACGGTCAGGCCGCGCTCGCCCAGCTGACGCGCCGTCTCCAGCCCGATCCCCTTGTTGGCTCCCGTTATCAGGACGATTCCCGCGGTACCGCTGCTCATTGGTGAACCTTTCTCATTCTGCGCTGGTGAAGGTCACTGATTCATGGGCCCGACGGCGTCCCGCGCGCCCTCTCAGCCAACAGCAGAGGGCGCGCGGCGGGAAGGACGGACTCGATCCCGTGCCATACCCGTGCGATATAACGCCGGTCCGGTGGACCGCCGTGGCTCAGCCCTGACCGGCCGGCCAGCCAGCCAGCCAGCCAGCCAGCCGCGGCATGATCTGCTCAGTCCCGGCAGACCGGCCGGGCCCGGGTGTACGAGGGCGCCCGACCGCAGAGCACCACCCGCGCTGCAAGGCGCCCACCGCTGCCACGCCCGTAGAGGCCCTATCGCCCGCCGTTACCTGGTGTCTCCGTCGAACCGGTGCGGGCGCGGGTCGAGCGGGGCGAGTACGCCGAGGCGCTCCTCGATGCGCTGTGCCGCGTCCAGGCACAGGTCTTCGCGGTACATGCCCGCCACGACCTGGACGCCCTGCGGCAGCCCGGCCGCGAGTCCGGTGGGCACGGCCACGGCCGGCACCCCCACATACGTCGTCGCGGTCAGCAGCCGCATCGGTGTCATCATCGCGTCGCGCTCCTCCGGGGTCCGTGGCACCACGGGCTCCGGTGTCGGCTGCGTGGACACCGGTCCCAGCAGCAGCGGGCAGCGCTCGAAGAAGCGGGCCCAGGCGCGCTGGACGCCAAGGCGTACGCCGGTCTGCCGGAGGTACTCCGCCAGGTCGACGGGTGGGTGGCGCTGTGTGTCCAGCTCGATGTGGCGGGCGCTGTCGTCGGTGAGCAGCCGCCTGAGCACGGGCCAGGCCAGGGAGAACTCGGCGCGCAGCAGTGCGCCGTAGCCGTCGAGGGCGTCCTGCAGGTGCGGCACCTCCACCTCCTCGACGGGGTGCCCGGCGTCCTCCAGGGCTGCCGCCGCCGCCTCGATCGCCGCGCGCACGTCCGGGTGGACGTCGCCCCGGCCGCCGGGGTCGGTCACCACGCCGACCCGCACCGGCGCGTCCGGACGCGGCCCGTACAGCGGGGCCGGGACCGCCCGCGGGTCCTGCGGGTCGGTCCCCGCCAGCACCTCGTATGCCGCCCGCAGGTCCGCCACCGACCGGGCCAGCGGCCCGTCCACAGGGAAGAGCTGGTGGCCCAGGACCGGCTCCTGGTCGTTCATCCGGTGGTCGGCAGGGAATCGCCCGTAGCTCGGCTTCAGCCCCGCGACGCCGTTGAACGTCGCCGGGTTGCGCACCGACCCGCCGGAGTCGTTGCCCAGGCCCAGCGCCGCCATGCCGGTCGCCACCGCGACCGCGTCGCCGCCGCTGGTGCCGCCGGGTGTGCGCTGCGGGTCCCACGGGTTGACCGTGTCCCCGAACAGCTGGCTGACCGTGTGCAGCCCGGCGATCGCCAGGTCGGGCATGTTGGTGCGGCCGATCGGAATCGCCCCGGCAGCGCGCAGCCGCCGCACCGGGGGAGCGTCCGCCTTCGCCACCCGGTCACGGAAGTACGGCACGCCGTGCGTGGTCGCCGATCCGGCGACGTGGATGTTCTCCTTCACCGTGAACGGCACCCCGGCCAGCGGGCCCAGCCGCTCTCCGGCGGCCCGGCGCCGGTCGGTCTCCCGCGCCGCCTGCCGGGCGCTGTCCTCCAGCAGCCGGGTCACCGCGTTCACCCGCGGGTTGACCGCGGCGATCCGCTCCAGGTGCGTCTCCACGGCCTCCGCCGCGGACACCTCTCCGGATGCCACCAGCTTCGCCAGCTCCGACGCCTCCAGCGCCCACAGTTCGTTCGTCCCCATCGGACTCTCCCTTCGCTCCGGCAGCAAAGATACAGAGCTGTATTTGAATACGGAACTGTATATTTTTGCTGGGGTGCGCCGTAGGATGCCGCCGTGAGCCCCGAACGCAAGCGCCTGACCCGCGAAGAGAGCCGACAGCAGACCCGCGACCGCCTGCTGGCCGCCGCCGCCGAGCTGTTCACCGAACGCGGCGTCAACGGCACCTCCGTCGAGCAGATCGCCGAGCGCGCCGGCTACAGCCGCGGCGCCTTCTACGGGAACTTCGAGGACAAGAACGCCCTCGTCGCCGAGCTGCTCCAGCACCGCACCCGCCGCGAGCTGGAGGAGGTCCGCGCCGTCACCGAGGACGCCGCCTCCTTCGCCGACGCCCTCGACAAGCTCCGGGTCTGGAACCGCGACCGCGCCCGCCACCTGCCCGAATGGCTCGCCCTGCGCATGGAACTCGTCCTGCACGCGCTACGGAACGAGGAACTGCGTCCCCTGCTTGCCGAGCGCGAACTCCTCGCCCGCAACGCCCACGCCGGCGGCCTGGAGCAGGCGTTCGCCGCCCGCGGCGTCACCTCGCCCGCGGACCCCGCGTTCCTCGCCCTGATCGTCCATGCCCTGGAGGACGGCCTGCTCATCCAGCGCCTGCTGGCCCCTGAGGGCATCCCGGGCGATGTCGTCGTCGACGCCTTCGACCTGCTTCTGCAGTCCTGGACCGCGCTCGCGCAGCGTGGGGCCCAGGGGGGCGACCGCGACGCCCAGCCCGCCGTCACCGCCGTCACCGCCGACCCTGCAGGCCACTCTGCAGACACCTCTGCCACCCCCGACGTCTAGCCGCAGCGCCGGCCCGACCGGGCAGAAGGCTCGGCTCCGCGGCCCGGCCGCGTGCAGCGGGGCACCGGCGGCGCCGCGAACGCCGGACCCTGCGAGTTGTCCACAGGCTCAGCGGCCGCCCCCTCGGAACTCGTACGCTTCTGGGATGGCACTGGCGGACGTGGAAGTGGTCGTGGGCATGGATACGGAAGGCGTTTCGGACGTGAGCGAGGCGGTGCAGGTGCTGCGCCGGGTGTTCGGGTATGACGCGTTCCGTGGCAGTCAGCAGGAGATCATCGAGCACGTCATAGGGGGCGGGGACGCGGTTGTCCTGATGCCGACCGGTGGCGGGAAGTCGCTGTGTTATCAGATTCCGTCGCTGGTCCGGCCCGGGGTCGGGGTGGTGATCTCGCCGCTGATCGCGTTGATGCAGGACCAGGTCGATGCGCTGCGGGCGCTGGGCGTGCGGGCCGGGTTCCTCAATTCGACGCAGGATCTCGAGGAGCGGCGGCTGGTCGAGGCGGAGTTTCTCGCCGGGGAGCTGGACCTGCTGTACCTGGCGCCGGAGCGGCTGCGGGTGGAGCAGACGCTCCGCCTGCTGGACCGGGGGAAGGTCGCGCTGTTCGCGATCGACGAGGCGCACTGTGTGGCGCAGTGGGGGCACGACTTCCGGCCGGACTATCTGGCGCTGTCGATGCTGCACGAGCGGTGGCCCGACGTGCCGCGGATCGCGCTGACGGCGACGGCTACGGAGGCCACGCACCAGGAGATCACGTCCCGGCTGCGCATGGAGGAGGCCCGGCATTTCGTCGCGAGCTTCGACCGGCCGAACATCCAGTACCGGATCGCGGCGAAGAGCGAGCCCAAGAAGCAGTTGCTTGACCTGCTGCGCGGGGAGCACTCCGGGGACGCGGGGATCGTGTACTGCCTCTCGCGGGCGTCGGTGGAGAAGACGGCACAGTTCCTTGTGGACAACGGCATCGCCGCGGTGCCGTATCACGCGGGGCTGGATGCCCGTACGCGTGCCGGGAACCAGGCGCGGTTCCTGCGGGAGGACGGCCTGGTGGTCGTCGCCACCATCGCGTTCGGGATGGGCATCGACAAGCCGGATGTGCGCTTCGTGGCGCATCTGGACCTGCCGAAGTCGGTGGAGGGGTACTACCAGGAGACCGGGCGTGCGGGGCGCGACGGCCAGCCGTCGACCGCCTGGCTGGCGTACGGGCTGCAGGACGTGGTGCAGCAGCGCAAGATGATCGACGGGTCGGAGGGGGACGACGCGCACCGGCGTCGGCTGTCCGCCCATCTGGACGCGATGCTCGCGCTCTGTGAGTCGGTGCAGTGCCGGCGGGTCCGGCTGCTGGCGTACTTCGGGCAGGAGAGCGGCCCGTGCGGCAACTGCGACACGTGCCTCTCGCCGCCGCAGACCTGGGACGGCACGGTGCCGGCGCAGAAGCTGCTGTCGACGATCGTGCGGCTCCAGCGCGAGCGGCGGCAGAAGTTCGGGGCGGGGCAGATCATCGACATCCTGATGGGGCGGAAGACCGCGAAGGTCATTCAGTTCGATCATGACGGGCTGAGCGTCTTCGGGGTGGGGGACGACCTCCGGGAGGCCGAATGGCGGGGCGTCGTACGGCAGTTGCTCGCCCAGGGGCTGCTTGCGGTCGAGGGTGACTACGGCACGCTGGTGCTGACCGAAACCAGCGGTGAGGTGCTGGGCGGGCGGCGCGAGGTACCGCTGCGGCGGGAGCCGGAGAAGGCGGCGCGGGCGGCGAAGACCAGGACGAAGAGCGGCAAGCGGGCGCCGGTGGATCTGCCCGCGGAGGCGCTGCCGGTGTTCGAGGCGCTGCGGGCCTGGCGGGGCCGGACGGCCAAGGAGCAGGGTGTGCCCGCGTATGTGATCTTCCATGACGCCACGCTGCGGGAGATCGCCACCGCCCAGCCGGCGACGACGGCCGAGCTCGGGACGGTCAACGGCGTCGGCGAGAACAAGCTCGCGAAGTACGGGGAGCAGATTCTGGACGTGCTGGCGGGAAGGGACGGTGCCGCGGAGGCCGGAGCCGGCCCAGTGGCGGCGGACGGGCCGGCACACGCGGACGGACCGGCGAGGGAGGAGCCGGTGAGGGAGGAGCCCGCGGCGGAGGAGCCGCCGGCGGAGGATCGGGAGGAGCCGGCGCCGGACGCCGATGAGTACGCGGAGATCGACTGGTGACAGCCGTGGACGCGCCCTCGTGACGTGACGGGCCCTCGGCGGCGGACGGGTCGTCGGTGACGGGCGCTCGATGACGGGCCCTCGGCGACGGACCGGCCGGCCCTCAGTCGCCGTTCTCCGGATACCGCGGCAGGTGAAGCGTCGCGCGGGCGCCGCCCTCGGGGGCGTTGTCGAAGCGTAGGTCGATGCCGAGGACGGCGGCCTGGCCGACCGCGATGGTCAGGCCGAGGCCGTGGCCCTTGCCGCGGCCGGGCGCGTCGGTGCGGAAGCGCTGCGGGCCGTGGTGCAGCAGGTCGTCGGGGTAGCCGGGGCCGTGGTCGCGTACCTCGACGGCCGGGATGCCGTCGGGGGGCGCCTCGACGGTGACCAGGACCGGGGGCCGGCCGTGCCGGTGGGCGTTGCCGACGAGGTTGCCGAGGATGCGGTCGAGACGGCGGCGGTCCGTCTCGACGACCGTGTCCGCGGGCGCGGTGATCCGTAGCTCGGTGTCGAGGCCGGTGGCGCGCACCGAACGTTCGACCATCGGGCCGAGTTCATACGCGGCGAGGTCGGCGTGCTCGGCGCCGGAGTCCAGCCGGGAGATCTCCAGCAGGTCCTCGGTGAGCCGGTGCAGCGCCCGCAGCCGGTCGTTGATCATCTCCTTCGGGCGGCCCTCCGGGAGCAGATCGGCCGAGGCGAGGATGCCGGTGAGCGGCGTGCGGAGCTCATGGGCGACGTCGGCGGTGAAGCGCTGTTCGGCCTGGAGGCGGCTCTGGAGGGAACCGGCCACCGAGTCCAGGGCCGCGGCCACCGCCGCCACCTCGTCGTGCCCCGTGGGGCCGCCGCCCGGCCCCCGGCCCCCGTCGTTGCCGACCCGCGCGTCGAGGTCGCCCGCGGTGATCCGGCGGGCGACCGCCGCGGTGGTGCCGAGCCGGCGGCTGATGCGATGGGCAAGGAACAGCCCGGCGAGGGCCACGGCCGCGGCGGCGAGGACGGCCGAGCCGAGGATCGCCGTATCGAGGTCCTCCAGGGTGTGCCGGGTGCTCCCGTACGGCGACCACACCGCCACGATGTGGTCACCCCCGGGCGCCGCCGCCCACATCACCGACCGCCCGCGATACGTCCCGACCATGCTGCCGCGGTTACCGCTGTGCACCAGCCGGCGGAGTTCCGCGGGGAGTTCGGGCGGGTCGACGACAGAGTTGATGCCCTCGCGCGAGGTGCCGTACTCGAAGAGGACCAGGGCGGTGTCGAGGTCCGTGCGGGCGTGATCGCGGACATGGCCGACGGTCTGCTGCGCCACCACGTTGTGGACGAGCACCCCCAGGACGCCGGCGACCGCGCAGCACACCGCCGTCACGGTCAGCGCGAACTTCCAGCGCAGGGAGAGCGAGGGGCGCCTCACGTCCCGGCTCCGGGCGTCGGCGAGGGCGTGGGCGTCGGCGAGGGCGAGGGCGGCTGCGACGGCGTCTGCGGGGTGCGGGCGTCGTCGAGGGTGAGGTCCCACAGCCCCAGCTCGCCGTCGTCCCAGGCGTAGTCGGTGACGCTGACGTAGCGGGGGTCCTTGGTGGGCTCCCGGATGACGAGATGCCCCGCCGCCAGCTCGACCCCGGCCAGCACCCCGCGCACCAGCAGCACCCGGGTCACGCGCTGCTTCTGGACGCTGTAGGCGCGCAGCTCACTGGTGCGGCGGTCGAGGTCGACGACCATGATCAGGTCGGGTTTCCCGTCGCCGGTGAGATCGTGCAGGACGGGACGGCGTACGGCCTTCGGGGCGGGCGGGGTGGCGCCGCCCGAGGCGATGTCGGTGTCGAGGACGGTGAGCGGGTCCGCGGCCGCCATGCTGCCGCTGGGGATACGGGCGAGACCCGGTACGGTCCTGCGCGCATCCGGGTTCTGCGCCCGAGGGAGCGGGGCGGGCGAGTACTCCGGCCACAGGGCGAGCGGCGCCTTCACGTCCCGCGCCCGGCCCTCGCCCTGGAGCCCGTCCAGGCCCGCGCAGCCGGCAAGGAGGGCGAGCAGCGGGCCCAGTAAGGCGAGGGAGGTCAGGGCGGCACGGGCCCGCCATGGCAATCGGAGCATGCCCTCGCCACCCTTCGCCTCCACACACCGTTCATGACGCCCGATACGTCCGCCATGCCTGATATAAGGCGTGGCGAGACCAAGCTACCCAAGGCGCCCCCGTCACACGACCTACAACAGAGATGTGGGTGGCTGTTACACAACGTACGGGGAGCCGTTAGGCAGGATCCGTAACGTGCTGCTCACGCTGCACGCCCACCGGCGGCCCGAGCCGCCCACGACGAGGAGTACCCATGCCGGCCCTGCGCCGCTCCGTGATCCGCACCGCCGCCGTCGCAGCCGGTGCGCTGGCCGTCCTGGTGCTTCCCGCCGGGTCCGCCTCCGCCGCCGGCTCCCCCGCACACGCGGGCAGTCGGGCGGAGATCATGCTCCCGGACAACGGGCTGGCCGGTGTGGCCGAGAAGATCGATCATCTGCCCAAGGCGACGCGCATCGGCGGCGCGGGCGCGCTCGGTGCCGCGGGCGTGGGCATCGCCGTACTCCGCCGGCGCCACGACGGTCACCCCGTCCGGACGGCCGGCGCGCGCCGACAGGGCCGGGCGCAGCGCGCCTGACCTCCGACGCACGGCCCGGCCCGCCGGCCGCCGCGATCCGCCGGACGGCTGAGGGTGCCGGTCCCCCGGCAGCCGGCTCGGCCGATATCCCCGCGCACCCGGCCCACCCGCCCGCGTACCGTACGGCCATGATCGCCACGCCCGGACCGCCCCGCGACGCAGCCCACCCCTCGCCCGACCGCCACCCCTCAACGGCACCCTCCGGGCGACTTGCCCCCACCCGTACCCTCTGGCGCCCCACCGGCCCCGAGGAGCTCGCCCTGGTCGAGGCCTCCGGCTGGCGCACCTGGCCGCCGCGGCTGCCCGACCAGCCGATCTTCTATCCCGTGCTCAACGAGGACTACGCGATACGGATCGCCCGCGACTGGAACGTCCCGGCCTCCGGCGTCGGCCATGTCACCCGCTTCGAGGTCGAGGCGGCGTTCCTCGACCGCTATCCGGTACGCCAGGCAGGTGGCGAGACGATCCTCGAACTCTGGGTTCCCGCCGAGGAGCTGACGGAGTTCAACCGGCATATCGTCGGCCGCATCGAGCTCGTCCGCAGCTTCCATCCGCCGCAGTCGACGCACCCGCCACAGCCGACGCACGCGCCATGAGCACCCCCGCCCCGGTCCTCCTGATCTCCGCGCAGCGCACCAGCACCGCCCTGCTGCTGGCCGGAGCGGCCGCCCGGCGCGGCCTGGAGACGGCGGTGCTGACCGGCCCGGACACCGTGCGCGCGCTGACCGGACGGGCGGTCCACTGGTACGGCGGCCCGCACCTGGCCGACCGCATCACCGAACCGCTGCACCTGGGTCTGCTCGAGCCGCCGGACGACTGGCTGGCTCTCCTGCCCCGTCAACTCACCCTCCGTACGGTCAAGTTGATGACCCACGCGGAGGCGAGCCGGCTCCGCCACCCGTTCTTCGCCAAGCCGCCGAGCGACAAGTCCTTCCCGCCGGGCGTCTACACGGACGGCGAGCGGCTGCCGCCCGCCGCCCCGCAGACCCCCGTCCTGGTCTCGGGCATCGTCTCCTTCGCCGCCGAGTACCGGCTGTTCCTCCTGGACGGCGCCCTCGCCGCCGCCACCCGCTACGCCGTCCACGGCCGCCTGGACCCCGCGCCGCTCCACGAGGACCCGTACGCGCCCGCCGTCCGCGCCTTCGCCGCCCGGCTGCCCGGCCTCGCCCCGCTGCCCGGCGCGGCAGCGGTCGATGTGGGGCTGCTGAACGACGGCCACTGGGCGGTCGTGGAGGCCAATATGCCGTGGTTCGCGCACAGTTACGCGGCCGAGCCGGACGACGTACTGGACGTGGTGCGGCGCGCGGCGGGCCCGTACGACCGCGTCCCGGACGGCGACCGCCGCTTTCTGCGCCCTGCCGCCGGGGCGCCCGGCCATGCCCCATCGGACAGGCCCTAGTCCTCCCCGCACACCCCCGGCCGCCCGTACAGCGTGATCCGGGCGCCGCGGACCTCGGTGCCGGTGCAGACCTCGAACGCGTCCCGCAGGGTGGTGCGTTTGGCGATTTCCTGGTCGTTGAGGTCGGCCGGCTGGCCGTCCGGGTCGCCGGCGACGACGATCCGGCGGGTGTCGAGCATCCGGTCGCGGATCCTGTCGCCGGAGCGCTCGGTGCCGTACAGGGTGTGCGAGGCCACCGGGCTCTTGGCCAGGGCGAGATCGGTCAGACCGCGGAACCCGCGCGGGTGCGCCGCCCTCCAGATACGGCGCCGCGCGGGCAGGAACAGCAGCCCGTCGCCGGGCACTGCCATCTCCTGTACCGCCTCGGCGACCGCGGTGGCGTCGTCGACCCGGCTGTCCGGGCTGCGCAGATGGACGTCGACGGGCAGCAGGGCCGCCGCCAGAAGCACCGGCACCGCGGCCCGCCGCAGCCACCGCGCGCGGGTCTGGCCGCGTTCGCCGGGCGGCCGCAGCAGCCGGGCCAGCGCGGCGCCGGCAAGCAGGGCGAAGCCGGCGACGTAGTAGAGGACGTAGCGGTCGACGTAGGCCGGTTCGGCGTAGGAGAGGAGGAAGAGGAGGAGGGTGGGGAGGAAGAGCAGCGGAAGGCCGATGGCGCGCAGGCCGATCGGGCCGCGCGAGCGCGTCCGGATCCGGGCGCAGCCGGCACCCAGCACCGCCAGCACCCCGAACGTCAGCAGCTGGACGGGGTCCGGCCACATGAGCCAGCCGAGCTGCCCCGCCTGCCGGGTGCTGAAGACCGCGAGCGGGGCGAGTCCGGCGAGGACGGCGACGGCGGCGAGGACCCAGGCGCGCAGCACCCGGCGGGGCAGCCGCGCCAGGACGACGGCGGTGCCGTGCGCGGGCAGCGCCAGCGCGGCGAACTCGTGCAGCAGGCAGGCGAGCAGCATCAGCGCCGCATAGCCGCACCACAGCCTGCGACGCGGGCGGGCGGCCGTCACCACCAGGACGTATGTCGCCCAGACGACCAGCGCGCAGACCATCGCGTACGAGCGCCCCTCCTGCGCGTACTGCTGCACGACGGGGATCAGCGCGAAGGTGACGCCGGCGAACAGGCCCGCGCGCCGCCCCACCAGGCGCTGCCCCAGCAGGGCGATGCCGGCCGCGGCGGCGGTCATCGCGGCGACGGACGGCAGCCGCAGTCCGATCACCTCGCCGAGGGCGCCGCCGAGGGTCGCGTCGTAGCCGAGGAACCAGGCGTGCATCAGCGCGTAGTACAGGCCGTGGACGGCATCGACGTGCTGCAGCGTCGGCCACAGGTCGGCCAGGCTGCGGTGCGCCACGTCGTACGTGACCGCCTCGTCGCGCCATATGGCGTCCTGCCGGCGGATGCCCCAGGCCCCCAGAAGCAGCATCAGCCCGGAGGGCGTCAGCACCACCGCCCCCTGCGCCGCCCACGTACCACGGGCGACCGGCGAGGACGCGAACGGCGTCTTCTGTGCTTGCGCTGCGTCGATGACGGGCTCCGGTCGTTCGTACGGACCCATGGGGGGAGGGGCACCGCCGGCGGGGCTCGCAAAACCGGCGGGGCTCTCGGTTCTAGCACTGCCAGAACCGAGAGCCCCGCTTCACACTCAGCCGATGCGCGTCAGCTTCGACCCGAATGTCGGCTCGGTGAGGTCCTTCTGCAGGGCCACCGGCACCTTCTGCGCGCTGGCGCCATTGCCGACCGTCAGCATGCCGACCGTGGTCCCGGCCTTGGCGGCGTGCGGTACGGGCTTGCCGCCGCCGTCGATCGAGAACTTCGCTTTCATGCCCGGCCAGCCCACGGCCGTCAGGTCCTTGGTCGCGACCACCGGGGTCTGGCCGCCGAGGCCGTCGTCCACATACCCGACGACCTGACCCTTCTTCACCGCGGTGGCCGAGGTCAGCGCGTTGCGTACCGCTTCGATGACCTTCTGGCTGTTGTCCTTGACCATGGTGAGGCTGTTGGTGGCGTTGGGGTCCAGGCCCTTGAAGTGCTGATCCAGCATGGTGCCGAGGATCATCCGGTCCTTGCCGTCCACCGTCTTGTAGGCCGCCCAGGACAGCGTGCCGCCGGCCGCCGTGCTGGAGCCGGTCTTGATGCCCTTGATGCTCAGCCCGGCCAACAGCAGGTTGTCGTTGTTGTTGTTGATCGGCTTCGGCAGGCCCGGGATCTGTGCGTTGGGCATGGCGACGATCGGCCGGAAGGCGTCGAACTTCATGACGGCCTCGGCCAACTTGAGCTGGTCGACGGCGGTGCTCACGGTCTTGGAGTCGAGGCCGCTGGGGTCGGTGTAGGTAGTCTTCTTCATGCCCAGGTCCCTGGCGGCAGCGTTCATCTTCTTGACGAACGCCGCCTCGCTGCCGGACTGGGTGTCCCAACGGGCCAGCAGCCGGGCGATGTTGTTGCCGGACGGGATCATCAGCATCTTGAGCATGTCCTGCTCGCTGAACTTCTGCCCCGCCTGGAGCCCCTCGATCCGCGACTCGTCCGTGGAGCCGCCCTCGGCCACCGCCTTGGCGTCGACCTCGATCTGCGGGCCCGTGTCGTTCTTCGTCTTGAGCGGGTGGCCCTTGAGAATGACGTAGGCCGTCATGATCTTGGCGACGCTCGCGGTCGGCACCGGCTTCTGCTCGCCGAACGTCCCCAGCCCGCCGGATCCCACGACCTTGACCGCCGCCTGTCCATGCTCGGGCCACGGCACGGTGAGCTTGGCGCCCTGGAAGGTGAACGCGGTCGAGGAGCCGACGGCGAGCGTGGGCACGGGCAGCGACCGGACCGACTGGACGACCACGAAGATGATCGCCAGCAGCACCACCAGCGGGGTCCAGATCTTGAACCGGCGGGCGACCGTGCGCAGCGTGGTCTCGGGCGGCGGCGGGGTGTTGGTGAGCCTGGCCAGGAGGTCGAGCGGCGGCAGCGGCTCCTGCCGGGTCCGCTCGGACTCGGGCAGCGCCTCGGGCTCGGGACGCGGCGGGGCGGGCGTGGCTTTGGTGGGCGTGGCTTTGGTGGGCGCCGGTGCCGCGGGGGCCTCGGGCGGCAGCGCGCCGGGGCCCTTCGCGGGGGCCGCCTTGTCGAGGGCCTTCCCCGGGGTACGGGCCGGGGTACGGTCCGCCGTCTTGCCGAGGGACTTCTCCGCCGCACCGTCGTCCGCCGACTTCAGCGCCACGAACTGACTGGTCCGCTCGGTGTCCCGCTCGACGGGCCTGGCCTTGGGGGCCGCCTTGTCGTCGGGCTTGTCGCTGGGCTTGCCGTCGGGCTTGCCGTCGGCCTTGCCCTTGGCCTTGCCGTCGCCCTTGCTGCCGGGCTCGCCGTCGCCCGTGTCCTTGGCCTTGACCTTGTCCTTGCCGGGCGGCGTGATCTTGAACGCCGTGGTCGGCTGGTCCACGGCCTGACCGGCCGCGGCCTTCCCCTTGGGCTTCGCGATGGCAAACGTCCGGGTCGCCTCATCGACCGGCGCCGCCTCGGCCTCCGCCTTGTCGCCGCCCTTGGCCTTCCCACCGGCCTTGCCCTTCTGGGCACCAACCGTCTTGAACACGGCCGTGGGCTGATCGACGGCCTGGGGCATGGGCTCGGACTTGGCCTTGGGCTCCACCTTGGGAGCCGGGTCGGCCTTGGAGCCGGACCCGGCCTTGGGCGCGTCGGATTCCTTGGCGCCCTTGGCGTCCTTGGCGTCGGGCTCAGGGTCGGTGTCGGACTCCTGCTCCGCATCGGCCTTCGCCGCAGGCTTGGCGTCAGGCTTGGCGTCAGGCTTGGCGTCAGGCTTGGCGTCAGGCTTCGCCTCAGGCTTGGCCTCCTTCGCAAGCTCGACCTTCGCCGCGCCTGCCGCCCCACCCGACGCCTCCGGCTTGGCCGCCGCCTTCACGCCATCGCCATCGCCATCGCCGGCGTCCGCGCCACCGTCACCGTCACCCGGATCGTCGGCATCCGCGTCATCGGCACCGTCACCGGCCCGCTCACCCGCACCGGAGTCCGCCCCCGGGTCCCCGCCCCCGTCCTCATCGCCCGTCCCCGCGACCCAAGCGGCCACAGCGGCCCGCAGACGGTCCTCGCCACCGTCGGCGCCGCCCTCGCCCGCTTCGGCCTCCTGTGACGCCTCAGAGCCCTTCTCGGGCGCAGCCTCGGCGGCAGGCCCGGCCTCCGCCGACGCGCCGGGCGCATCCGGCTCCCCCGACGGCTCCCCCGACGGCTCGCCGGACGGCTCCGCCGACTCCGCCGCCTTCGCATCCGATTCCCTGCCGAAGGCCGTCAGGCGCGGATCGCGTGCGCTCCGTGCCGGCTTCCCCGACGACTGCTTCTTGTCCGACTTGTTCGTGTCCGACTTGTCGGGGGACTCGCCCGCCACCGATGTCTCCTTCACTACGTCGCCCGCTCCACCACAGCCAGTGTTTCCCAGTCTCCTGTGTCCGCGTGGCGCCATCTCGCCGCCACGCGAACCCCTGCGCGCCGCACCCCACGGAAGATGTCGCCGACGTGCTAGACGAGAACGACATACCTACCGGTTCCCTACCGAACCCCCCACGCACCCTCGACAGATGAATGTGAGAGGGGTCACCCTGTCATTCATCCACGCGGGGAGGCATGGATGGGCAGGAGCCGCAGAACAATTCCGGAGGAGCTTCTGCTGCTCGCTTTGGACCCGACGACCGGGACCACGGCGCAGCCGCAGTCGCTCGACCTCGGCCTGGCCGGGGCCCAGCTAGTAGAGCTGGCTCTGGCAGGACGGATAGCCCCAGACGGGGATCGTATCGCCGTGGTGATGGCACGGCCGACAGGAGATCCAACACTGGACTCCGCGCTCGAACTGCTGCGCCGACGCGGCAGTCCGGTGCGCGCGGTCCACTGGATCGGCGGGCCCCGACTGGGGCTGCGCCAGACGTATCTCACGCATCTGGAACGGTGCGGCATGGTGCATGCCGTGGAGGGACAGATGTGCGGGGTGCTGCCGACGACGCGCTACCAGGCGACGGAGTCGGCCATCAGCCGGGAAATCAGGGTCCGGCTGGACAACGCGATCCGCACCGGCGTACCACCGGACCCGCGGACCGCGGCGCTCGCCGCGCTGGCCCATGCGGTCGGACTCGGCAAGCACCTCTACCCGGGGAACGAAGGGCGCTCATCACGCTCCCGCCTCCGGGATCTGATCCGGCACGACCCGATGGGCGGGCTGGTCGCACACGCCGTCATGGATGTGCAGAACGGCGCCGCGGCGCAGCCCCGGCGGGCGCAGGCCGCGGGACCGGCATCCGTACGGCAGCCCACGGCACGTGCCACCGAGCCGGCGGCCGGTGTGCCGGTGCAGTCGCGGCACGGTCACAGCAGCATGGCCCGCGTCGGCGCCCGCTGACGCGATACGCAGAACACCCGAACCACACGCGCACCACTACCCCTCAACACCCACTTCCCATATCCCGCAGATCCGTTCGGGAGCCGCAGCAAGAGAGCGTGGGGTGGCGGGTCCGGCCGTTCTGGACGACGGCCGGTCCGCCACCCCACGCGCATGTTCGCTCGCCTTCTGTGTCCATTTGACTGCGCGGCGTGGCATTCGAGTGGCACCCTGCTGGACAGAACACGACAGCAGTACGGAGCCGGAGGTGCACTACCCGTGGCGTCCAACATCAACCCCACCGTCAGGCGACGCCGATTGGGCCAGGAGCTGCGCAGGCTCCGCGAGGACAAAGGCATGACGGCGGAACAGGTGGCCGAGCGGCTACTGGTCTCCCAGTCGAAGATCAGCAGACTCGAGAACGGCCGCCGCAGTATCAGCCAGCGCGATGTCCGCGACCTGTGCGGGGTCTATGAAGTGGACGATCACCGCATAGTCGATTCGCTGATGCAGATGGCCAAGGATTCGCGCCAGCAAGGCTGGTGGCACGCCTTCGGCGACATCCCGTACAGCGTCTATATCGGCCTGGAGACCGAGGCGGCCTCGCTGCGGGTGTACGAGTCCCTGCTGGTGCCCGGTCTGCTGCAGACGCCCGGCTACGCCGAGGCGGTCATCCCCGGCGCGGTCCCCGAGCTTGCGCCCGAGAATCTGGAGAAGCGCATCCAGGTGCGGATGCGCCGCCAGGAGCGGGTCAATGATCCCAAGCGGCCGCTGCGGCTGTGGGTGGTACTGGACGAGAGTGCGCTGCGGCGGGTGGTCGGCAGCCATCTGATCATGCGCGAGCAGCTGGAGCATCTCGTCGAGATGAGTCATCTGCCGCAGGTGACGGTGCAAGTACTGCCGTATGACACGGGTGCGCATGCGGGGATGTCCGGGACGTTTTCGATCCTGGAATTCGACGATGCCTCCGATTCGAGTGTGGTGTACATCGAGGGCGTCACCAGTGATCTCTATCTGGAGAAGACCAACGATGTGCACAAATACACGATCATGTACGAGCATCTGCGCGCGCAGGCGCTGAACGCGGACCAGAGCCGGGAGTTCATCGCCAAGGCGGCCAAGGGGCATGCGGACGCCATGGGGTGAAGGGGGCAGGCGGCAGCCATGGGAGAAATGGGGCAGCACGGCGCGGAATAGCGTGCTCCGAAAAAGCGGAACGCACGGTACACCGGCACCCACCACCATGAAAAGAGATCACGGAATATGGCATTCGGAAGGGTGAACGACTCCTGCGGCTCGTGATGTTGGCGCGTAGCGTCAGCAGTACCGAATCCCCGGTAACCCACAGTGAGTTGGAGCAAAAAAATGGCTACTCAGCCCAATTCCGCGTTCTCCTGGACGAAGTCCTCGTACTCCGGCGGCAACGGCGCCTGCGTGGAGATGGCCGTGCCCACCTCGGCGGCCATCGCGGTGCGCGACTCCAAGGACCCCGAGGGCCCGCGCCTCACGTTCGACAACGCCGCCTGGAACACCTTCGTGTCGGACGTGGCCGGCGGCTCGTTCGACCTGGCGTGAGCTGAGTTCTCACGCACCCCGGTCCGTGCGCTCCGCGCGGACATGAGCCCTCTCGACTGGATCGCCGTCCCGGCCGAGGGGGCTCGGCCATGTCCGCACAGCACCATGTCCGCACGGCAGGCCAACCGCCGTACGCCTCAGCGCAGTTCGGCCACGTACCGGTCCGTGCCGGGAACGGTCGGGATGAACGGCGCCACCAGCTCCACCCGCCCCAGCCCCGACTCCGCGACCGCGGCCTCCCGGTCGGCGAAGTGCTCCCCCGGCAAGGCCTCGCGCGGGTCCTGCTCGAGGAACCACAGCAGGGTCAGCCGGGTGTCGACGCCCTCGACCTGCTTCACATAGGCCATCCGGTCCCCCGGCAGCGGCGTCGGCCGGAAGATCGTGACCATCGCGGCCGGCGAACCCGCCAGCCGCCGCGGCAGATGCCGGGTACGCAGCCACTCCAGCAGCTCGGCCCGCCGCTCGGGGCCGTCCGCGTCGATCACCTCCAGCACCAGCCCGGCGTACGGATGGTCCAGCGCATGGAAGTCGCGCGGGCCCGCGGCCCCGTCCCGGTAGACCGTCGCCGCATGGTCCTGGAAGGCCGTAAAGACATGCGTACGGTCCTGGTAGACGCGGCCGTCCCGGTTGAGGCGCTTGTTGATGCCTACGGTCCACTTCATGTGCTCGTCGTAGCGGCCCTCGGTGAGCCAGTACGTGGAGAGATAGCAGCCGGCCGTCACCGGCTGGGCGACGGCGGACTTTTCGGGGTAGCGCAGCAGTTGGAGGTCGCGGGTGGCGACCCATCGGCGGCCGGCGAAGATCCAGGGCATCGCCATGGCGCCCGCGATGTAGTGGTCGTCCTCGTACCAGCGGTTGTAGGCGTACTCATGGCCCGGATGCGGTTCGACCATGGTGATCAGGGCATGCCCGGGGTGCACTCCGTAGGGGCCGACGGCGGCCAGTTCGGCGTAGGTCGCGGGGGAGGTGACGGGGTCCGTGGTGGTGCGCTCTGCGTCCTCGGTCATGAGAGACAGGTGTAGCTGACGCAGCATCAGATGGGGAGTGGCGCGGAAGGATACGCGGGAATCGACGGGCGGCGCCGACGGGCGGCATGGACGGATGACATAACGGCCGGGGCGCCCACCATTCGGGCAGATCTGCGCCCCCACCCCCCGGCCGCTTACGCTCCCTGCCGTCTACACCTAACGCCGGTTAACGCCGTGTGGGGCGGCCGGCGCAGCCTGCAATCCGAGCGATTGGAGCCGATATGTCGAACGCGATCCTTGCGGACGCCGTCACCCCCGTCCCCGAGTTCGCCGCGCGCGCGGCGCGGACCGGCAGCTCGCCCGTACGCGACATCCTGGCGCTCACCACCCGGCCCGAGATCATTTCGTTCGCCGGTGGGCTGCCCGCGCCCGAGCTGTTCGACGCGGCGGGCATAGCGGCGGCCTTCCAGCAGGTGCTGAGCGAGGACCCGCAGCGGGCGCTCCAGTACTCCACCAGCGAGGGCGACCCGGCGCTGCGTGCGGCCGTCGCGGCGCGCACCACCGCGCGCGGGCTGCCCACCGACGCCGACGACCTGCTGGTGACCACCGGCTCGCAGCAGGGCCTGTCGCTGCTGGCCACGGCCCTGCTGGAGCCGGGCGATGTGGTGCTGGTCGAGGACCCCTGCTATCTCGCGGCGCTGCAGATCTTCTCCCTCGCGGGCGCCCGGGTGGTGCCGGTGCCGACCGACGACGGGGGCCTGGACCCGGCCGCGCTGGACGAGATCGCCGCGCGCGAGAACCCCAAGCTGCTCTACGTCATCCCGACGTTCCAGAACCCGACCGGCCGCACCCTGTCCGCCGAGCGGCGGGCCGCGGTCGCCGGGGTCGCCGCCCGGCGCGGGCTGTGGATCGCGGAGGACGACCCGTACGGCGACCTGCGCTTCGAGGGCGAGCCGCAGCGGTGGATCGCGTCCTTCCCGGGTGCCGAGGACCGTACGGCGCTGCTCGGTTCGTTCTCCAAGGTGATGGCGCCCGGCCTGCGGCTGGGCACGCTGCGCGCCCCGGCGGCGCTGCGGCGTGCCTGCACCATCGCCAAGCAGGCCGCCGATCTGCACACCTCGACAATCGACCAGGCCGCCGCGGCCCGGTACTTGGCGGACTCGGACCTGGACGCGCATCTGGAGCGGGTGCGCGGCGCCTACCGCGAGCGGCGGAACGCGCTGGTCGACGGACTGTCCGCGGCGCTTCCCGAGGGCTCGCGGTGGAACCGTCCGACGGGCGGGATGTTCGTGTGGGCGACACTGCCGGCGGGATACGACGCGACGGCGCTGCTGCCGGAGGCCGTCCGGCATGACGTGGCGTACGTCCCCGGCGCGCCGTTCTTCGCCGGGACACCGGACCCCACGGCCGTACGGCTGTCGTTCGTCACGCACGCGCCGGACGAGATCCGCGAGGGGCTGGGGCGGCTCAAGAGGGCGCTGGAGGGCGTGCGCCGGGACGGGTGAGGCGCGCGGGGCGGACGCCAGGGGCGCGCGGGGGAACGCGCGCCCGAACCGCCGTCAAGGGCGGAAAATGCGCTACCGGACGTCCGTTGCGATCCCGGAAACTGGAAGATCTACGGCACGTGGACCTCCCAGGAGGCCGGATTGAGCAATCCCGACCCCGAACCCACTCCCGAACCGACTCCGGACCCCGAACCCGATGCCGGTCCCGAACCGGATCAGACCTCCACCCCCTCCTTCCTGCGGCGCAGTCGGGAGCGCATACGGGCCGCCGGCCGCTGGTTGCGCGCACACGCCCGGCACGCACTGGTCGTGGGCGTCATCACGGCGGTGCTCGGCCCGCTCGCCACCTACCTGGTGCCCAAGTTGCTCGAGGACCCGCCACCTCCGCCCCCGCCCTGCCCCGGCGCCGGCTGCGAGGGCAAGAGCCCCAAGGACAGCGTCTGCGGCGCGGACCTCGTCACTTGGGAGCCCACGGAGGGCAACGTGGCGCAGATACAGCTGCGTTACAGCAAGAAATGCGGCGCCGTGTGGGGCCGCATCCTGAACGGCGAGCCCGGCGACATGGTGACGATCAGCGTGGCGGGGGGCTCGTCCCGCAGCGCCTCCATCGACATCAACCACGACAAGTTCACCAACATGGCGTCGGTCCGCAGCACCTTCCGCGTCCGCTTCTGCGCGGTGCCGGGCAGCACCCCGAGTCACACCGGTACCTGGGTCAAGTACTGCTTCGAGGCGACCGAGCGCGCGGAGTGGAGCTGACGGGAGGAGCGATCCTCTGGCCATCCCGGTCTCCCGGCCCTACCCTGACGCCCTACCTGACGGGACGTCAGATTCAATGGGCCGGGAGGCGCACATGCTGCTGCGGAACAAGACCGTGATCGTCTCGGGCGTCGGCGCCGGGCTCGGCCATCAGGTCGCGGCGGCGTGCGTACGGGACGGGGCGTCGGTGGCCCTGGGGGCCCGTACGGAGGAGAACCTCGCCAAGTCGGCGGCGGCGATCGACCCTTCGGGGGAGCGTACGGCCTGGCGGGCGACGGACATCGGCGACGAGGCGCAGTGCGAGGCGCTGGCCGCGCTCGCAGTGGAGCGGTTCGGCGGCATTGATGCGGTGATCCATGTCGCCGCCCTGGACTCGCTGTTCGGCGGTCTGCGGGACGCCGACTTCGACTCCTGGCGCAGCGTCGTCGACGTCAATCTCTTCGGCACCCTGCGGATGACCCGCGCCTGCCTGCCGTCGCTCACGGCGCGCGGCGGCGGGTCGGTGGTGATGATCGGCACGCAGTCGTCGGTGGCCGCGCCCTCGCAGGTGCAGCAGGCGGCGTATGCGGCGTCCAAGGGAGGGCTGGTCTCGGCGATGTACTCGCTGGCGCGGGAGCTGGGGCCGGACCGGATACGGGTCAATACCGTGCAGCCCGGATGGATGTGGGGGCCGCCGGTTCAGGCGTATGTCCGGTTCACGGCGCAGGGCGAGGGCGTACCGGAGTCCGTGGTGCTGGGCCGGCTCACCGAGCGGATGGCGCTGCCCGAACTGGCGACGGACGCCGACGTGGCCGACACCGCGGTCTTCCTGGCCTCCGACCGGGCCCGCTCCATCACGGGCCAGTCCCTGCTGGTCAACGCGGGCGAGCTGATGCGCTAGCCGCCACCCCTCTCGGCATCCGGCCGCACGGGCTCCCGCGCCCGTGCGGCCGTGGCGTGTGCAGGCTTGCTGGACATGTTCGGGCGTACGGAGCCCGGCGAAGTGTGGGTTCATCGTGGGTGCGCGGGCGTGGTCCGGACAACGCCCGTGAAGGTCAAGGCAACGCAAAGTCGTTCGTCTTGATGCCCTTGGTTCATATCCTTGACCGTTGCCTCCTTGACCGGCCCGCCTCCCGGGCGGTTCAATCCCCGAAGTCCCCACTCCCGCAAGGGGACACCGCCCCACAGGACTCACGGCGAAGTGGCCCACGTTCACAAGGCGGAACCCTGGAGGGGGCATGAACAGTCTCGACTGGGCCGTGCTCATCGGCTACTTCGGCGTGATGGTCGCGATCGGGGTGTGGTCACACCGGCGCGTGGAGGACGTCGGCGACTTCTTCACCGCGGGCGGCAAGATGCCGTGGTGGCTGTCCGGTATCTCCCACCACATGTCCGGCTACAGCGCCGTGATGTTCACCGGGTACGCCGGCATCGCGTACCAGTACGGCGTCACCTCCTATGTCACCTGGTCCTTCCCCATCGCGATCGGCATCGCCATCGGGGCCCAGCTGTTCGCGGGCCGGCTCAACCGGCTGCGGTCGCGGCTCGGGGTCGCCTCGCCGCTCGAATACCTCAAGAGCCGCTACAACCTGCCGACGCAGCAGGCGCTCGCCTGGTCCGGCGTCCTGCTGAAGATCGTGGACGTGGGCGCCAAGTGGGCCGCCATCGCCACCCTGCTGTCCGTCTTCACCGGCATGTCCCTCAACCAGGGCATCCTCATCACCGGCGTGATCACCGGCATCTACTGCACCGTCGGCGGGCTGTGGGCGGACGCGCTCACCGAGCTGGGACAGTTCGTCATCCAGCTGCTGGCCGGGGTCGCGATGCTGGTCACGGTCATGGGCGAGCTGGGCGGTGTCAGCTCGCTGTGGACCGTATGGGACAAGCTGCCGGACACGCACACGCAGCCGACCGTCGGCCCGTACACCCTCACGTTCCTGCTCGCCTATCTCTTCATCAAGACCTTCGAATACAGCGGCGGCATGTGGAACCAGGCCCAGCGCTTCATGGCCACCGCCGGCGCTCGGCAGGCCCAGCGCTCGGCGCGGCTGTCGGCGGCGCTGTGGTGCGTCTGGCCCGCGGTCCTCTTCTTCCCGATGTGGGTGGCGCCGCTGCTGGTCAAGGCCCGGAGACCGGACGCGTCGGACTCGTATGCGCTGCTGACCGAACGGCTGCTGCCGCACGGCCTGCTGGGGCTCGTCATCGTCGGTTTCTTCTCGCACACCATGGCCATGTGCTCGTCGGACGCCAACGCCATCGCCGCGGTCTTCACCCGCGACATCGCCCCGGCGGTATCGGCCAGGGCGCGGGGCTGGGGCCACCGGGCCGGGCTGCTGGCGGCGCGGCTGTCGACCGTGTCGTTCCTCGCGCTGTCGATGGCGATCGCGACGCAGGTCAATTCGCCGGCGTTCAAGGACATCATCACCATCGTCATCAAGTGGGTGGCCGGTCTCGTCGGACCGATCTCCATCCCGTTCCTGCTCGGCATGCTGCCGCTGTTCCGCAGGTCGGGGCCGACGGCGGCGCTGACGTCCTGGGCGTCGGGGCTGTTCGCCTTCTGGCTGACCAACTACGGGATGGGCGGAGTGCAGCTGCAGGTGCAGATCGCGTCGCCGGTCGCCGTCTCGCTGGTGCTGTTCGTGCTGATCGGGCTGGTCAGGCCGGAGGGGACGGCGGAGCGGGACGCCTTGCTGGCGCGGATCAACTCGGACGGTGACGGGGAGGCGGCCAAGGCCGTGCCCGTTCCGGAGCAGGGGCGGGCGGTTACGGGAGAGGGGGATGCGTCGCGGTCCGGATGACGGCGGCCGCCAGGAGGCCGGCACCCGCCAGCTCCAGCCCGAAGTAGAGCCAGGACGGGTACCAGGAGCCCGGCGGTTCGGCGAGGCGCGCGGCCAGGCGGCCGGCCGCCATCCCCAGCAGGGCCACGGCGACGGCGAGTACCGCGCCACGGCGCAGCGGGTCCGCCGGAGCGGTGGCGGCCCAGCCGAGCAGGGCGGCCATGGCGACCCCGAACCCGCCGTAGACGGCCCGTACTTCGGTGCGGGCCGCCGGGCCGGCCAGCCCGATGCCGAACGGCCGGACCAGTGCGGCGGGCGCGGCCAGCCCGTACAGGCCCATGCCGAGGAAGAAGAGGGCGAGGGCAGCGATGGCGGCAGTGCTCGTCGTGTGCGTCATGTCGGCGAGGATGCCGGGCATGAACCACGACGCGCTTTCACCAACGTGCTGCCCCGAGCCATCGCCCCAGCTCAACCTGTGGCCCGGACGTGCCGTCTACAGCGGCCCCGCCCTGGAACTGGACATGCACGCCGGCTCGGTCTCCGTCCTCGCCGTCGGCAACGAGAGGGAGTTCACGCTGCAGACGGCGGACGGGAGACGCCGTACGGCGCGCAGCGCGCTGATACGCGCACGGGTACCGCACCGGATCGAGGCGCACAGTGGCTGGATGACCTTCTGCTATCTCGAGCCGGGTTCGGCGGCGGAACGCGCCTGTGTGGCAGCGCTGGAGGCGGGCGAGGAACCGGTGAGGGTCTCCGCCGCCGAGGAGAAGGACCTCGTACAGCTGTGTGCGACACCGGAGAGGTCCGAGAGCGCGGACATCGATCCGCGGATCCGGTCCGCCGTACGGAAGGTGCTACGCAACCCGCAACTCCCGGACGGTGCAACGGAGTTCGCTGCCGCCGCCGGGCTTTCCCGCTCCCGGTTCCTGCATCTCTTCCGCGAGCAGACAGGTACGAGCTTCCGCCGCTGCCGGATGTGGGCGCGGATGCTGCGCGCCGGGCGGGCGTTCCTGGACTTCGGCACGCTGACCGACGCGGCCGCGGAGGCCGGCTTCTCCAGCCCGTCCCACCTCAGCAGTACGTTTCACGCCACCTTCGGCCTCCGCCCGAGCCGTTTGCTGACCACCGGCTGCGTGATCA
The DNA here is from genome assembly GCF_040651455.1 of Streptomyces sp. NPDC048483. Lineage (NCBI taxonomy): Bacteria > Bacillati > Actinomycetota > Actinomycetes > Kitasatosporales > Streptomycetaceae > Streptomyces > Streptomyces sp. NPDC048483. Next base: position 23,437 of record NZ_JBEZJZ010000034.1, on the reverse strand, counting down.
TCGACGAGACGTATACGACGCATTACTGGGTGAATGACGACGCTTGCCTGGGCGAATGAGGCGGCACTACGCCCGGGGATAGCGCGCGAGCCAGCCCGGCGCGGACCCGCCCGGCCCGTGCAGCGCCGGTCCCTGCGTCATCTCCATCGAGAAGTCGTCGGCCAGCTGCAGGATCGTCTCCCGGCCCTCCAGCTCGACCAGCAGATCCGGCGGCAGCGCCGTCTCGCCGTGCAGGGTGCCCAGCAGGTTTCCGCAGATGGCGCCGGTCGAATCGCTGTCGCCGCCGTGGTTGACGGCCAGCAGCAGACCGTGCCGGATGTCCTCGGCGACCAGCGCGCAGTACACCCCGATCGCCAGCGCCTCCTCGCCCGTCCAGCCCTCGCCGAGCGACTCCACCCGGGCGGGCGTCGGCATGCCCTGCCGTACGGCGCCGAGCGCGCGCTTGAGGGCGTCGGTGGTCTCCTCGTGGCCGGGGCGGGTGGCCAGATGGGCCAGGGCCTTCTGGACGGCACCGTCGAGGTCCTCGCCGCGGGCCAGCGAATGGCTGATGACGGCGAACGCGCCGGCCGCCAGATAGCCGGTGGGGTGGCCGTGGGTCTGCGCCGCGCACTCGACGGCCAGCTGGAAGACCAGCTGCGGCTCCCAGCCGACCAGCAGCCCGAACGGCGCGGAGCGCATCACCGCGCCGCAGCCCTTGGAGTCGGGATTCTTGGGCTTGTCCACGGTGCCCATCACCTCGTCGCCGAGACCGCTCAGGCAGGCCCGGCCGGGTGCCCGCCGGGCGTAGAGCCACTCCTCGCGGGCGAGCCAGCCGTCGTCCTTCTTGCGCTCGTCGGGGCCCCAGTCGCGCTGGGTGGCGGCCCAGCGCAGATAGGCGCGGTGGACGTCGGTGGGCGGATGCCAGGCGCCGGTGTCGCGGCGCACCTGGGCGCGTATCAGGCCGTCCACGGTGAACAGGGTCATCTGGGTGTCGTCGGTGACCGCGCCGCGCCGCCCGTAGGCGGACACGAAATCGGTCACGCCCTCCTGGCCGTGCGCCTCGCGGATCACATCGAGGGAGTCGAATTCGATTCCCGCGCCGAGCGCATCGCCGATGGCGCCGCCGAGCAGACAGCCGCGGACCCGGCTGCGGAAGTCCTGCTGTTCGGCGCGGCCCCAGATGGCAGTGCTGCCTGCCATTGCACTCACTGCGCCCTCCAGAAACTCACGACGTCCCGGGGCCGTGCAGGCTCCCCGCCGCAGCACTGTAATCGACCGGGAATGATCAGATCGCGGCCCTGGATCGTAATGTGAGCAGCGACCCATGGCGGCTGTGACGGCTCGCGGTGAATGCCAGGATTACGGCCCTCGGCGCGCCCCCCGACCACGCCCCGGTCGCGCCGTTCCGCACCCGCACCACTGTCCTCGCCCGCCCCCTCGACCTCGCCGGGAGAAGCCCCGATGACTCCGCGCTGCGCCGTACTCGACGACTATCAGGGCGTCGCCCTCTCCCTGGCCGACTGGTCGCCTCTCGACGGCCGTGTGGACGTCCGTACACTGCGCCGGCCCTTCGGCTCCGAGGACGAGGTGGTCGAGGCGATCGGCGACTGCGAGATCGTCGTGGCGATGCGCGAGCGCACCCCGTTCCCCGCCTCGCTCCTCGCCCGGCTGCCGCGCCTGCGGCTCCTGATCACCTCCGGGATGCGCAACGCCTCCATCGACCTGGCGGCCGCCGCCCGGCACGGCGTCACCGTCTGCGGTACGGCCAGCAACACCGAACCGCCCGTCGAACTGACCTGGGCCCTGATCCTGGGCCTGGCCCGCAACGTGGTCACCGAGAGCACCGCGATGCGCGCGGGCGGCCCCTGGCAGAGCACACTCGGCGCCGATCTGCACGGCCGCCGGCTGGGGCTGCTCGGCCTGGGCAAGATCGGCACCCGGGTCGCCCGGGTCGGCCAGGCCTTCGGCATGGACGTCGTCGCCTGGAGCCAGAACCTGACCCCCGAGCGGGCGGCGGAAGCCGGCGTACGCGCCACCGCCACCAAGGAAGAGCTCCTGGAGACGAGCGACTTCGTTTCCGTGCACCTCGTCCTCGGCGACCGCACCCGAGGGCTGATCGGCGCCCCCGCACTCCGCCGGATGCGCCGCACCGCCTACCTCATCAACACCGCCCGCGCCGCCATCGTCGACCAGGCCGCGCTGGTCCAGGCGCTGCGCGAGGAGCGCATCGCCGGCGCCGGCCTGGACGTCTTCGACCAGGAGCCGCTGCCCGACGACCATCCCCTGCGCACTCTGCCGAACGTTCTCTCCCTGCCGCACCTCGGCTATGTCACCCGCCGCAACTACGAGGGGTACTTCCCGCAGGCCGTCGAAGACATCACCGCCTTCCTGGCGGGCAGCCCGGTGCGGCTACTGGGGTGAGGGGCGGGGGTGGGGGGCGGAGGTGGGGGTGGCGGGGCCCGGCCGAGCCGGCCTTTCCGTCACGGTCCGGGCGGTTATCCGTTCGATGATGGCGACGCCCCGCGCTGGGCATGCTCTCCCCATGTCCGAGTACGAGTGGGATCGCACCACCATGGCGGTCGTTGCCTCCGCGCTCTCCGGGGACAGCGACGGCGCGGTGGAACTTCTCCGGCCGCTCCCCCAGCGCGATGTCTGCCATATCGCCGTACGGCTCGCCGCCATGGCCGCCGACGCACTGATCGTCGCCGCCCAGGACAGCGGAGGCGACCGCGAGGAGGCACTGTCGCAGTGGCAGCAGTGCATCCTGCAGCACGAGGCCGAGTACGAGGGGGACTGACCGCGCGGTCAGCCTTCGGCGGAGTTGCGCATCCCCTACTCCACCACCGGCAGCAGCTCCGGCAGGTGCCCGTCCGAGGCGAGGGCAGCGGCCTGGCGCGCCTCGGGAACCGTGCCGTAGGTCGTCGTGCGGGCGCGGGCGGGGCGGCCGGCCTGGTCGGCGATGGCGATCAGGTCCTGGATGGAGCGGTAGGAGCCGTAACTGGAGCCCGCCATCCGGGAGATGGTCTCCTCCATCAGGGTGCCGCCCAGGTCGTTGGCGCCCGAACGGAGCATCTCGGCGGCGCCCTCGGCGCCGAGCTTGACCCAGCTGGTCTGGATGTTGGTGATGTGCGGGTGGAGCAGGACCCGGGCCATGGCCGTCACCGCGCGGTTGTCGCGGGTGGTGGGGCCGGGGCGGGCGATGCCGGCCAGATAGACGGGGGCGTTGGTGTGGATGAAGGGGAGGGTGACGAATTCGGTGAAGCCGCCGGTCTCTTGCTGGATCCCGGCCAGCAGGCGGAGGTGGCCGAGCCAGTGGCGGGGCTGGTCGACATGGCCGTACATCATCGTCGAGGACGAGCGGATGCCCAGCTCATGGGCGGTCTTGACGACCTCGACCCAGGTGGCGGTGGGCAGCTTGCCCTTGGTGAGGATCCAGCGGACCTCGTCGTCGAGGATCTCGGCGGCGGTGCCGGGGATGGTGTCCAGGCCGGCGGCCTTGGCCTCGGTGAGCCACTCGCGGATCGACAGGCCGGTGCGGGTCGCGCCGTTGACGACCTCCATCGGTGAGAAGGCGTGCACATGCATGCCGGGGACGCGCTCCTTGACGGCGCGCGCGATGTCGAAGTACGCCGTACCGGGCAGGTCGGGGTGGATGCCGCCCTGCATGCAGACCTCCACCGCGCCGACGTCCCAGGCCTGTTGGGCGCGGTCGGCCACCTGGGAGAGGGACAGGGTGTAGGCGTCGGCGTCGGTACGGCGCTGGGCGAAGGCGCAGAAGCGGCAGCCGGTGTAGCAGACGTTGGTGAAGTTGATGTTCCTGGTGACGATGTAGGTGACGTCGTCGCCCACGGTGGCCCGCCGCAGATCGTCGGCGATACGGCAGAGCGCGTCCAGGGCGGGCCCGTCGGCGTGCAGCAGCGCCAGCGCCTCGGCGTCGGTGAGCCTGGTGGGGTCGTCGGCCGCCTGTGACAGGGCCTGCCGTACGTCCGCGTCGATCCGGGACGGCACCATGCCGGGGGCGGCGGCCTCGCGCAGCGCCTCCCAGTCGCCGTACACCTCGTCGAAGTCGTCGCGGCGGTCCGCCGTGCGGCCTTCGGTGTCGATGGTGTGGTGCAGGTCCGTACGGCCCGAGGAGCTCATCGAGAAGCCCTCGTCGGGCTCCTGCCAGGGGCGGCCCACGACGGGGGCGTCCTCGACCGCCAGGCCCGTCTCCGGGTCGGCGAGGGCGCGGACGTGCGGCAGCAGCCGGGGGTCGAGCCAGGGTTCGCCGCGCTGGATGAACTCCGGGTAGATGGGCAGCCGTTCGCGCAGCGCGAAGCCGGCGGTGGCGCAGCGCTCGGTCAGCTCGTCGATCTGCGGCCAGGGGCGCTCGGGGTTGACATGATCGAGGGTCAGTGGGGAGACGCCGCCCCAGTCGTCGATCCCGGCATCGATGAGCAGCTGGTACTCCCCGTCGACGAGGTTGGGCGGCGCCTGGATGCGGGTCGAGGGGCCCATGATGTGCCGGGCCACCGCGATGGTGGCGGCCAGCTCCTCCAGTTCGGCGTCCGGCATCCCGCGCATCGCCGTGTCCGGCTTGGCGCGGAAGTTCTGCATGATCAGTTCCTGGATGCCGTGGTACGCGCGCTGGATGCGGCGCAGCGCGAAGAGGGACTCGGCGCGTTCCTCGTAGGTCTCGCCGATGCCGATCAGCAGCCCGCTGGTGAAGGGGACGTTGGAGCGGCCGGCGTCCTCCAGGACGCGCAGCCGCACGGCCGGTTCCTTGTCGGGCGAGCCGTAGTGCGGGCCGCCGGGCTCGCTCCACAGCCGCTCGGCGGTCGTCTCCAGCATCATGCCGAGGGAGGGGGCCACGGGCTTGAGGCGCTGGAAGTCCGTCCAGGACAGCACCCCGGGGTTGAGGTGCGGCAGCAGACCGGTCTCCTCCAGGACGCGGATGGCCATGGCGCGGACGTAGGAGATCGTGTCGTCGTAGCCGTGCGCCTCCAGCCACTCGCGGGCCTCGGGCCAGCGGTCCTCGGGCTTGTCCCCCAGGGTGAACAGGGCTTCCTTGCAGCCCATTTCGGCGCCGCGGCGGGCGATGTCGAGCACCTCGTCGGGCGACATGAACATCCCGTGGCCGTCGCGGCGCAGCTTGCCGGGGACGGTGACGAAGGTGCAGTAGTGGCACTTGTCGCGGCACAGGCGCGTCAGGGGGATGAAGACGCCGCGCGAGTACGTGATGACTCCGGGGCGCCCGGCGGCCTCCAGGCCGGCGTCCCGCACCCGGGCCGCCGAGGCGCACAGGTCCTTGAGGTCCTCGCCGCGGGCCTGCAACAGCACCGCGGCCTCGACGGCATCCAGCGCCACGCCGTCGCGGGCCCGCCGGAGCGCGCGGCGCATCGCATTCGCGGTCGGGCGTCCCGGACCACCGGCGGCGGCGTCCGTCTCCCCGCCCGGCCCCCGGCCGGATCCCTGGTCGTGCGCCCGGCCGGTTCCCTGGTCGGATTCCTGAGCAGATCCCTGGTCTGGCCCCTGGTCCGGTCCCTGCGCGCTGGAAGTCATCCTCCGAGCATACGAGCGCCCGCTGACACTGCCGCCGTCGGACAAGCGACCGCCGGTGTGCCACTGATCACGTCAGGCGGAGGTTCCCTCCGTGCGGGCACGGGGCACTCCCGGCGGCGGCGAGGCGCACGCCCCAGCGGCGCGTGGCCGGCGACCGGCCGGGAAGCGCCAACAGCCGTGGTCACAGGCCGGCCAGCAACTCGTCCGAGTACGTCCGGGTCAGGAACTCCATGTTGTGCCCGTCGGGGTCGTCGAGGTACAGGCCGCGGCCGCCGTCCTGGGTGTTGATCTGCTGCGCCCGGGTGTGGTGGGGGTCGGCCCAGTACGGCAGCTCCCGCTTCCCTATCCGCGCCAGGATCGCGTCGAACTCGTCCTCCGTCACCAGGAACGCATAGTGCGTCGGCACGAACTCCTGGCCGGAGGCAACCGCCTCGGCGTAGTCGAGGGTCACCCCGTTGTCCATCTTGACGGCGGCGAACGGGCCGAACGCCTTGGGCTCGGGTGCGCCCAGAAGGTCGGCCAGGAAGCGGGCAGAGGCGAAACGGTCGGTGCTGTGCACGATGGTGTGGTCGAGGCTGGGCATCGCTCTCTCCTTGGACCGTTGATCTGCGAATACGGCGCGGTGACGCCGGGATCCCCAGACACCGCCACCGGGCCGCGGCGCGCTGGCCCGCCTGGCGCTCTGCGGATCCCTCACCACCCACGCTATGACCGTCGGGGGTGGGGGCGGATCGGTCTTCGGTACCGACCTGCGCCCGGTGGCCGTACGTCAATGGTCCTAGGCAGCCGCGGTCCGGCCCCGGCACCGCCGGGGCGCCGCCGCCGCGTCACGAGGACCACGGCCCCCTCACAGGTACCGCTGTTCTTTCACAGACGCTGCCGGGTACCGCTGCCCCTCACAGGTACTGGGCGAAGTCGTCCAGCGTCCGCAGCACCTCCGCCTCCCCGGCCGGCGGCAGTTGCAGCACGACTTCCTGGAGGTCCAGTTCGCGGTAGTGCGCCAGCTTCCCTGGCGTGGGACGGACCGCGTACGGCACCACTTCGGGTTCGCCGGCGCGCCCGGCGTCCGCCCAGGCCTGCCGCAGCACCGGAACGGTTTCGGTCAGGCCGCGCCCGCCGATCGGCAGCCAGCCGTCCGCGTACTCGGCGATCTGCCCGAAGAGCTTGGGCCCGGCCGCCCCGCCGATCAGGGTGCGCGGCGCGCCGTGCGCCGGCTTGGGATACGCCAGAGACGCCCGTACGGACCCGAACTCACCCTTGTAGGCGGTTGGTTCCTCGGCCCACAGCGCCCGCATCAACGCCACCCGGTCGCGCGTCAGCTCGCGCCGCGTCGACCACTCCACGCCGTGGTCGGCGGCCTCCTCGACGTTCCAGCCGTAGCCGACGCCGAAGGTGAAGCGGCCGCCGGAGAGAAAGTCGAGCGTCGCGATCTGCTTGGCGAGGCCGACCGGGTCGTGCTGGCCGACCAGGGTGATGCCGGTGCCCAGGCCCAGCCGCTCGGTGACGGACGCGGCCTGGCCGAGCGCGATGAACGGGTCGAGGGTCCGGCCGTACTCGCGGGGCAGCGGCTCCCCCATGGGGGCGGGGGTGTCACGGCTTGCCGGGATGTGGGTGTGCTCGGGCAGATAGAGCCCGGCAAAACCGCGTTGTTCCAGCTCACGGGCCAGCCGGTCCGGCCGGATCGTCTCGTCGGTCAGGAAGATCGTGGTCGCGATCCGCATGCTGGGGACACCTCCGTCAGGCGTGTGGGTGACCGAATGTTCCCGCACCGCCCGCCGGTTATCCACAGGTCTTTCCCTCCGTGTCACACCCGCGTACAACAGTTTTCACAGGGCGACACGAGGCGACAGCAGGCCGACACACAGCGACAGCAGCGGTAGGGGGGCAGCGATGGAACGACGCGATGTTCTGAGGCTTTCGGCAGGTGCAGGTGCAGCGGGGGCGCTGACGCTCGGCACTGTGAGCTTCGCCGACGCGGCACCCGGTGCCGGACGCACCGAACCGGCCGACGGAGCCGAGCGGACGCGAAGAATCACCGGCCATCTGCCGACCGGAGCCCCGGACTTCGTCTATCTGCCGGTCGAAGTGCCGCACGGCGTACGGGAGATCACCGTCGCCTACACCTACGACAAACCCCCCGTCCCCGAGGGAACGGCCGGCAACGCCTGCGACATCGGCATCTTCGACGAGCGCGGCACGGACCTCGGCGGCGCCGGCTTCCGCGGCTGGTCGGGCGGGGCCCGTACGGAGTTCTTCCTGCGCGCCGACGACGCCACCCCCGGCTACCTCCCGGGCCCCGTCAACGCCGGGACCTGGCACATCGCCCTCGGCCCGTACACCGTCGCACCCCAGGGTCTGGCCTACGACGTCGCCGTCACCCTCCGCTACGGCCCTCCGGGACACACCCCCGCCCCGGTCTACCCTCCCGAGCGCGCCCGGGGCCGCGGCCGCGCCTGGTACCGGGGCGACAACCACCTGCACTCCGTCCACTCCGACGGCAAACGCAGCCCCGCCGAGATCGCCGCGCTGGCCCGCGCCGCCGGCCTGGACTTCCTCACCACCTCCGAGCACAACACCACCGCCGCGCACCGCGCCTGGGAGGGGCTGTGGGGCGATGACCTGCTCATCCTGACCGGCGAGGAGATCACCACCCGCAACGGCCATGTGGTGGCGATGGGCACCGACCCGGGCGTCTTCATCGACTGGCGCTACCGGGCCCGCGACAACGCCTTCGGCAAGTACGCCCGCGCCATCCGCCGGGCCGGCGGGCTGGTCATTCCGGCTCATCCGCATGCCACCTGCATCGGCTGCAACTGGAAGTTCGGCCTGAACGACGCCGATGCGGTGGAGGTCTGGAACGGCCCGTACACCCCTGACGACGAGGTCACCCTCGCCGAGTGGGACAACACCCTGGTCGCCCACACCCGCGGCCGCGCCGCCTGGCTGCCGGCCGTCGGCCACAGCGACGCACACCGCGACCCGGATGTCGTGGGCCTGCCACAGACCGTCGTACTGGCCGAGGACCTCTCGCGGCACGCCGTCCAGGACGGCATCCGCGCCGGCCGGGTCTGGATCGCCGAGTCCTCGAAGATCGACCTCACCTTCGCGGTCACCGGCGAACACGGCGAACACGCCGGCATCGCCGAGCGCCTGGAGGTCTCCCGCACGACCAGGGCGACCGTCCGGCTGAAGGTCTCCGGCGCCCCAGGCTGCACGGTCTCCTTCGTCACCGACCAGGGCCGCCTGCACACCTCCCCCCTCCCACCCTCCGGCACCGGCACCGTGACCTGGCAGACCACCCCCGATCACGCCGCCTATGTACGCGCCGAGGTCCGCCATCCGTCCACCACGGCGGGGCTTCCGGGGCCGATGGCGGCGATGACCAATCCGGTCTTCCTGGGGAGGGGGTGAGGGGCACGGCGGGGCGGGATCCGGCCGCCGGGGGCTCCGCGGGAGGTGCGAGCGCGGCGGCCGGGCGGTGCGTCAGCCGTTGGCGTCGGGCAATAGCGCAGCCGGTGGACCGGTCGGCAACCCGACCGGAAAGATCCGCGTCTCGCCGCCGTAGCCGTCGCCTCCCGTGGTCACGTTGGCAGCCAGCCAGCGGCCGTCGGGTGACCAGGCCAGCGGCCCACCGTAGGGACCGCCGCGGTGGCGGGTGACGATTTCGTGGTCGGCGACCCTCAGAACACGAAGTTCGCACTCCCAGGGCTCGCGATACCGGTCCGTCTGCACGGTCACCGCGAGATAGGCACCGTCCGGGCTCACCGCCAGACCCCACGTCCGTTTCCAGGAGTCGGTGATGGTGTCCACGATGCTGCCGGTCGGCAGACCCACCACATGGATCTCCGGCCCCATACCGCCGACGAACATCCGGGACTCGTCCGCGGTGAACGCCACACACTCGGCATCGAACTCCGGCGTCTTCATACCGTCGGGCTCGTTCGCGCCGCACTCTGGAGGGGAGTTGACGAATTCGACCCAGTAGTCCTCGCCGTAATTCACGCGGTATCGCCCGGTGCGTGACCGTGTGCGCCCCGGCTCCGAGGGTATGTCGACGGGCGCGCCCGCGGCCACGTCGTACGCCCACCTTGTCGAGCCTTCATAGCGCTCGTTCAGCGCCACCACGTGTTTCCCCGGCACCCACTTGAGACTGGGGGAGAGACCCAGCCCTGAGTTGGCACGGTCGTGCTCGGTCCAGCCGTCGGTTTCGTAGATGACCAGCCCGTCGCGGTCGCTGGTGACGGCCAGATAGCGGCCGTCGTCGGAAAAGGCGAGGTCGCCCGGGGTGCCTTCTTCCTTGGGAAGATCCTCGAAGGGGGTGAATGTGGCCGTGCGGTGGCGCAGATCCGGAATGTTTGGGGCCTCCTCGCGGCGCAGGTGATCGGCGGCCACGGGGTAGGCCGTCGTACCCCAGGAGTCTCCGGGGTTGAGCTGCTGCGTCCAGCGCGGATCGGTCACCCGCACGGTGTACTCGGCCTGTACGAGCAGGTCTTCGTCCTGCCAGCCCCACGACCGCTCGTAGTGGAAGTCATGGAGCCGGGCGAAGTGGTCATCCGTTGGCGGGTAGTTGTCGCACGAGGTCCGTTCGACATGGTTGATGAACCATCGCGTGTGGGTGTTGACCCAGTCTTCGTCCCCGATCTGGTCGACGGTGATCAGTTCACCCAGCGGTCCGTCCCATCGCGCCCGCTCCCACAGCAGATGAAGGAAGAAGCCGGGCTCGTCCGGCAGCGGCGGAAAGGTCTTGGACTCCGTGTCGTAGTAGACGACGAACACCGTGAACGTCACCTCGCGCCGATCGGGCGCGACGTCGAGCACACGGACGCCGTACAAGTCGGTGGACATGGGCAGGCAACCTCACAGGGAGAGCGGAGGCGGGGAGGCGGGCGACAAGCGGCAACGCGCAGCACCCCGTGGAAGGAAAGGCCGGTGCGGCCAATTTCGAGCCTTCCACGATCCCGGCCGGCCGGGCCACGGCTTTCGCTCATGATCTCCGGATCATCTCGCCGGCCTTTGCGATCAGCAGAGCCCTGCCCCGGCCACCGCCCGGAGTTCCGCCGCCTACGGAATCAGTCCTCCACCACCATCGCCGGCGTGGCGCGTGTCAGCACCGCGCCCCGGAAGAACGCCGGGCTGCGCCGCTGCATCACCAGCATGATGACGACGCCGACCAGGAGCAGGCCGACGCCGATGACGAAGACCGAGCCGACGCCGAAGACCGAGCTGCCGGAACCGTAGGAGGGGTTCCACATGTCGATGAGGGTCTTGAAGAAGACGGCCGCGAGGAGGGCACCGCCCAGGGCCGGGAAGACGCCCTTGAACAGCAGGTCGCGGACCGAGTTGCGCAGGTCGCGGCGGAAGAACCAGGCGCAGTGTGGCCCCTCTCTCACCCCGGCCAGACGATCGCCTGCAGCTCGCTGTAGGCATGCAGCGCATACGAGCCCACATCGCGCCCCACCCCGCTGCGCTTGAAGCCGCCGAACGGCGCCTCCATATTGCGGCCGACCGTGTTGATGCCGACGCCGCCCGCCCGCAGCCGCCCCGCGACCCGGAAGGCGCGGGCCACATCGCCGGACCAGACGTAGTCCAGCAACCCGTAGTCGCTGTCGTTGGCCAGCGCGATGCCCTCCTCCTCGTCGTCGAAGGGGACGACCACGACCACCGGGCCGAAGATCTCCTCACGGACCGCCCGCATCTCGTTCGTGCAGTCCGCGAAGAGCGTCGGCGCGACATAGAAGCCGCGCTCCATCGGCGGGCGCTCGCCGCCGGTGACCAGTCGTGCACCCTCCTTCACGGCCAGTTCGATGTACGACTCGATACGGTCCCGGTGCGCGGCGGAGATCACCGGGCCGACGACCGTTCCGGGGTCGGCAGGGTCGCCCACCGTCAGCCGTCCCGCGTACCGGGCGAGCCCCGCGACCAGGCGCTCGTAGATGCCACGCTGCGCCAGCACCCGCGTCGGCGCCGTACATATCTGGCCGCTGTAGAAGGCGAAGGTGGTGCCGATACCGGCCACCGCGCTCTCCAGGTCGGCATCGTCGAAGACCAGCGCCGCGCCCTTGCCGCCCAGCTCCATCAGCTGCCGCTTCATACCGCGGCCGCACTCCTCGGCGATCTTCTGACCGACGGCTGTCGAACCGGTGAAACTGACCATGTCCACGCCGTCCGCGGCGACCGCCGCCTCGCCGGCCTCCGGCCGCGCGCCGGTGACGACATTGACCACCCCTGGCGGCACCCCGGCCTCCGCCAGCGCCTCGGCCATCCGGTACACCGACAGCGGATCCTGCGGCGCCGGCTTGACCACGACCGTATTGCCCATCGCCAGCGCCGGGGCCACCTTGCCCGCAGGGTTCGCCCAGGGGTTGTTGTACGAGGTGATGCAGGTGACGACGCCGACCGGGCGGCGCACGGCGAGCGCGCCGAAGACGCCCGCCTTCCCCATCGGCCCGGCATCGTTGACCTGCGGCGGAAGCCCGGCCTCCACCGGCTCCAAGGCCCCGCGCGCATACCGCTTGAAGCGGGCGACGGATACCCCGACCTGCATCCCGCGCGCGGTGCCGGCCGTCGCACCGCTCTCCGCCTGCGCCAGCTGCGCGTACGGAACGAACTCGCGGCGCATCACCTCGGCGGCCCGGTCCAGGACGCTCGCGCGTTCCTCCGGCGCGGTGCGCGACCAGCCCTCGAACGCGTCGCGGGCCGCGGCCACCGCCGCCTCCACCTGCGCCCGGCTCGCCTCCGGGGCCCGCCCGACGACCTCCTCGGTCGCCGGGTTGATCACGTCGTAATGGCCGCCCTCCGGCTCCAGCCACTCCCCGCCGATGAACAGCCGTTCGGCGCCCGGCCCCGCTCCGCTCACCTGGTGCTCACCGTCCTCGTGTCCCGCCCCGACCGCAGCACCGTTCCCGGCACCGCCCCGGTCACCACGTCGTCGCGGATCGTCTCCACGCCGTTGACCCGTACGCTCACCACCCCGATCGCCTTCGAGTCCAGCCGCGGACTGTCCCCCGGCAGGTCGTGCACCAGCGTCGCGGGCCCGGCGGCTATCCGCTCCGGGTCGAAAAGGACCAGGTCGGCGTGGTAACCCTCGGCTATCCGGCCGCGCTCGCGCAGCCCGAACAGCCGGGCCGGATCGTCGGTCAGCATCTGTACGGCCCGCTCCAGCCCGACGAGCTTGCGGCCGCGCAGGCAGTCCCCGAGGAAGCGGGTGGTGTACGGGGCGCCGCACATCCGGTCCAGATGGGCGCCGGCGTCCGAGCCGCCCAGCATCACGTCCTCGTGCTGCCAGGCCTCCTGCCGCAGCGCCCAGCTGTCCGGGTCGTTGTCGGTGGGCATCGGCCACAGGACCGTACGGAGATCGTCGTGGGCACAGATCTCCACCAGGCAGTGGAAGGCGTCCTGACCGCGCTCGGCGGCGATGTCGCGGACCACCCGCCCGCTGAGCCCTTCGTTCGCCGCGGAGTAGGTGTCACCGATGACATACCGCTCGAAGTGGATCAGGCGGCGGAAGACCCCGGCCTCCTTGCTGTCGGCGCGGCGCAGCATTTCGGCCCGTACGTCCGCGTCGCGCAGCCGGGCGATCCGTTCGGGCACCGGCAGACCCAGGATCTCGCCCCAGCCCGGGATGAGGTTCAGGGCGCAGAAGGTGCCCAGCGACATGTTCATGGGCGTGAGGATCGGCATGGTCAGCGCCACTATCCGGCCGCCTGCCTTACGGGCCCGTTCGCTGGGGACCAGCTGGCGCGGTACGCGTTCGGGCACCGCCGCGTCGATGGTGAGCACATTCCAGTTCAGCGGGCGTCCGGCGGCCGCCGACATCTCGACGAACAGATCGATCTCGTCGTCGTCGAACCGGTCGAGGCACCCCGCGACGATGGCTTCGAGCTGGGTGCCTTCGTGTTCGGCCACCGCGCGGGAGAGCGCGAGCAGTTCGTCGGGGCGGGCGTGCCGGGAGGCGACCGGTTTGCCGTCGCCGTCGGAGTGGGTGGACGACTGGGTCGTGGACAGCCCCCAGGCCCCGGCGGCCATCGCGTCATGGAACAGCCGCAGCATGTCCGCCATCTGCTCGGGCGTCGGCTGCCCGCCCACCGCGTCCGCGCCCATGACATGCCGGCGGAGCGCGCAATGGCCCACCATGAATCCGGCGTTGACGGCGATCCGCCCCTCCAGCGCATCCAGATACTCCTCGAACGTGTGCCAGTTCCAGGGCGCGCCCTCCTCCAGCGCGACCAGCGACATGCCCTCGACCTTGCTCATCATCCGCCGGGTGTAGTCGGCGTCCTCGGGGCGGTCGGGATGCAGCGGGGCGAGGGTGAAGCCGCAGTTGCCGCCCGCGACGGTGGTGACACCGTGGTTGAGCGAGGGGGTGGCGTACGGGTCCCAGAACAGCTGGGCGTCGTAGTGGGTGTGTGGATCGACGAAGCCGGGCGCGAGGACGAGCCCCCGGGCGTCCTCGCTCGTACGGGCCTCCTCGGTGACCGTCCCGGGTTCCGCGACGATGGCGATCCGCCCGTCCCGGATGCCGAGGTCGGCGGCGTAGGAGGGGGCGCCGGTCCCGTCCACGACGGTCGCGCCCTTGATCAGGTGGTCGAGCATGGCGGGGATCCCTTTCTCGGTGCGGTTCGCGGGGCGGCGCGCGGCCAAGGCGCCGCTCCCTCCGGCAAGGACAGGCCGGTCCAGGCCCTGCTCCTAGCTGCCCGCCGCCTGGCGGAACCGCGTGGTCCGGTGCACCGGGTCGGTGTCGATCTTCGGGATGACGTGCTCACCTATGAGCTTGATGCTGTTGAGGGTGTCCTGGTGGCTCACCCCGATCGGCAGCCCGAAGGAGAGCTGGTCGGCGCCCGCCTGCTCCCACCTCTTGCACTGCCGCAGCACCTCGTCCGGATCGCCGCAGATCATCAGCTCCTCGGCGATCAGCAGCTCGATGATCTCCTCGGTGTACTCGGGGAGGAGCTCGGGCCACTCCGGTATGCCCTCGGGCCGGGGGAAGGTGTCGTGGTAGCGGAAGAGCAGCGACTGCAGGTAGTTGAGCCCGCCGCCGACGGCGATCTCCACGGCCTTTTTGTGCGTTTCCGCGCAGATGGCCGTGGACGTCACCATGACGTTGTCATTGACGAAGTCCCCGACCGCCTCGGCCTCCTTGACGGCGGTCTTGTACGACTCGACGACCCACTCCATGTCGGAGACCTTCTGCACGCTGAAGCCGAGCACGCCCAGCCCCTTCTTGCCCGCCATCGCGTACGAGGACGGCGACCCGGCGGCGTACCACATCGCCGGATGGGACTTCCCGTACGGCTTGGGCAGAACCTTGCGCGGCGGCAGCTCCCAGTGCTTGCCCTTGAAGCCGACGTACTCGTCCTGGAGCCACATCTTGGGGAATTCCGCGATGGTCTCTTCCCAGATTTCCTTGGTGTGGTTCATATCGGTCACACCCGGCATGAAGCCGAGAATTTCGTGACTGCCGGCGCCCCGCCCGGAGCCGAACTCGAAGCGGCCACCGGAGAGATGGTCGAGCATCGCGACCTTCTCGGCGACCTTCACCGGGTGGTTGACCGGGGCGAGCGGGTTGAAGATGCCGGAGCCGAGGTGGATGCGCTCGGTGGCGTGTGCGAGATAGCCCAGGAACACATCGTTGGCGGAGATGTGGGAGTACTCCTCCAGGAAGTGGTGCTCGGAGGCCCAGGCGTATTTGAAGCCGGACCTGTCCGCCTGGATGACGTACTCGGTCTCCTCCATCAGCGCGTGGTGCTCGGCGTCGGGGTCGACCTTCGCCCGCGCCGCCGGCACATATCCCTGCACAAAGAGCCCGAATTCCAAGGGAGTTCACTCCTTCGGGGTGCGGGGGTCGCCCCCCGGAAAATTACCGTCCGTTGATTACTTTCCGTCGATGAACACCGCACGTTCTGTCACGTCTTCGACGGTACCCCGACCCACCGACAATCCGTCCGGCCGAGCCGAAGGAGGCCCGCGCGGGAGTCATGCAGGGGCCACGCGGAGGCCGTGGCGGCCGCCCCGGCAGCTGACCTGACGGGCCGTCAGCTTTCGATCCCGACCGACTCTGGCACCGCCCGCACCCA
The DNA here is from genome assembly GCF_040651455.1 of Streptomyces sp. NPDC048483. NCBI lineage: Bacteria > Bacillati > Actinomycetota > Actinomycetes > Kitasatosporales > Streptomycetaceae > Streptomyces > Streptomyces sp. NPDC048483. The sequence goes on along the minus strand of NZ_JBEZJZ010000034.1, from coordinate 7,844 downwards.
CCGTCAATACCTGACGCTCCGTCAGCCAAGGCCGTATGCGGCCCCCGCCCTCGCGCCCCGCCCGCGCCCCGCCCTCAGAAGACCGAGACCCCCGCCATCCACCCCCCGTCGATCACAAACGGCTGCCCGGTGATGTACGACGAGTCCTCGCACGACAGGAAAAGGGCCAGCCGGGCCACCTCCTGCGGCCGCCCGATCCGCCCCATCGGGACGGCCTTCCCGTAGAACTCGTCCAGCGCCGCGCTGCCCGCCTCATCGGCCGCCTTGGGTCCGCCGTCCGCCGCCACCCGGTCCGGGTTGGTCATCGGCGTATCGACCGCCCCCGGGCACATCGCATTGACCCGGATCCCCTTGCCCGCCAGCTCCATCGCCGCCACCCGCGTCATCCCGACGATGGCGGCCTTGGTGGCGGCGTACGACGTCAGAAACGCCATACCGGTCAGCGCCGTGTACGAGGCGGTGTTCACGATGGTGCCGCTGCCGGCCGCCACCAGCTCGGGCGTCACCGCCTTCATCCCCAGGAACGCGCCGACCTGGTTGACCTGGACCACCTGCTGGAACTCGTCCAGTGGCGTATTCACCAGCTCGTTGAAGCGCAGTATCCCGGCGTTGTTCACCAGCCCGTCGATCTTCCCGAACGCCGTCTTCGCGGCAGCGACCGCCGCCGCCCAGTCCGCCTCCTGGCTCACATCCAGGTGGACGTACCGCGCCCGCTCCTCCCCCAGCTCCTTGGCCAGCGCCTCCCCCGGCCCGTCCAGCACATCACCAAGGACCACCCGCGCCCCTTCCGCCACAAAGAGCCGCGCCTCCTGCTCACCCTGCCCGCGCGCCGCACCCGTGATGAGGACGACCCGGCCTGCCAGCTTTCCCATGCCCGCCTCCCAGCGTTCCCGTGGGGCACGGCGGCCCGCGCCGCCCGCCCTCACCCGACTCACTCACTCACTCACTCACTCGCTCGCTCACTCACTCACTCGCCACTCCGGCCGCCGCCCAGCTGTGGCCCATCCGCCGCCCGGCCACCGCTCAGCCGTCGAGATGCACCGCGACCCCGCTCCCGAACGCGGCCATCTGATCCGTCAGTTCGCTTCTGCTCCGGCTGCGGAACCGCACCTGTATCTGGTCCACGCCCATCGCCCCGTACTCCCGCAGCGACTCCGCGATCCGCTCCGGCGCCCCGCAGAGGGTCCGCCGCCCGACCTCCCAGCCCGGCTCGCCCACGTACAGCGGCTCCGCGATGGTCCCGATGGCGATCGGCTCCCCGACCCCGGCCGCCTCCCTGAGGGCCAGCAGCTTGGCTATCTGGCCGGGGAGCTGGTCCCGCCGGTCGCCCTGCGGCAGCCACCCGTCGCCACGCACCGCGGCCCGGCGTACGGCGGCGGGCGAGGAACCGCCCACCCAGATCGGCGGCCGCGGCGTCTGCACCGGCCGCGGCGCCTGCCCCAGCCCCGAGAACGCGTACCGCGCCCCCTTGAACTCGGGGAATTCCTCCGGCCCGAGCGCCGCCTTGAGCGCATCGATGCTCTCGTCCAGCACCGCGCCCCGCCGCGCGAACTCCACCCCCAGCGCCTCGAACTCCTCCTGCACATGCCCGGCGCCGACCCCGAGGATCAGCCGTCCGCCGGAGAGGTGATCCAGCGTCGCGTACTGCTTTGCGCTGATCAGCGGGTGTTTGAGGCCGACCACGGCGACATGGCTGAGCAGCCGCACCCGCTGGGTCACGGCCGCGAGATGGGCGAGGGTGGCCACCGGGTCGTACCAGACCGTGCTCATCGCCCCGGCCAGCCGCCGTGGAATCGCGATGTGCTCGCAGCAGGCGATATACGCGAACCCGTGCCGGTCGGCGGCCCGCGCGATCTCGACCAGATCGGCGGGCCCGGCCGCCGCCTCCCAGCTCTCCGCGTAGATCGTGCTCTGCGACTGCACCGGAAGCTGTATCCCGTACGCCAGTCGCCCTTCGGGCAGTATCCGCACCATCTGGACGGCTCCTCTGGATGGGGATCGGACGGTCACCTGACGGCCATCTGACGGCCCGTCATTTACCGCGGGGCCATCGTCGTGGCTGACGGGGCATCAGGCAAGGGGGGCGGCAGGGCCGGCGTCCGGGCAGGAGCAAGGGGGAAACCAGGTCGGTTGACCTGCATTGCTGCCATGGATGCCGTGAGGTGGCCTGGAAGCGTGACGAAGGCGGGGCCGGACGGGTGACGCCCCGACACTTTGATATGAGCGCCGCGGTTAGGGGCTGTGGCAGTGCGTTGCGAGCATCCGACGAGGGACGCTCCGGAGGTACGAGCGTCGTACCCCGCCGTTGAACGCATCTGCCGGAAAGGGATACACGTCATGAAGATCGCCAAGACTGCTGCGGGTGTTGTCGGCGTCGCGCTGGCCCTGGGGGCCGCCTCCCCGGCACTTGCGGCTTCCGGGCCGCGCGGTGGCGAGAAGAAGATCGTGGACGGCACGACCGTCAAGCGCGGTGTGCACGGCCCGCTGAGTACCCCCCTCAGCGTCGGCACGCTCGTCGGCTCGCTGGGCGGGGTCGCCGACAAGCTGAACGCCAAGAACGCCACCAACCCCACCAAGGCCAAGATCAAGAAGATCATTCACGCCCCCAAGGCCGCTCGCTGATCGTCGGCCACTGAGACTTCGGCGCCCCTTCCGACCGGGGCGCCGAACCCTGGCCACCGGCTCGACACAGCGGCGCCGGCGTGGCATCGCACGAGGCGGGCCGGCCCCTCCCCGCAGGGCAAGGCGCTCCCCGCACAGACCGGTCAGCGCCCCGCCGCCCCCGGCCCCCAGAGCCCCTCCCCGGTCAGTCCCAGCAGCTCGATCGCATTGCCCCGCACGATCCGCTCCACCACATCCGGCGCCAGATGCCCCATCTGCGCCTCGCCGACCTCTCGCGACTTGGGCCAGGTCGAGTCCGAGTGGGGGTAGTCGGTCTCGTAGAGCACGTTCCCCACCCCGATGGCATCCAGGTTCTTCAGCCCGAAGGCGTCGTCGAAGAAACAGCCGTACACATGCTCCGCGAAGAGTTCGGACGGCGGGCGGAGGACCTTGTCGGCGACGCCGCCCCAGCCGCGGTTCTCCTCCCAGACCACGTTCGCGCGCTCCAGGATGTACGGGATCCAGCCCACCTGACCCTCGGCGTACATGATCTTGAGGTTGGGGAAGCGGTCGAACATGCCGCTCATCAGCCAGTCGACCATCGAGAAGCAGCAGTTGGCGAAGGTGATGGTGGAGCCGACGGCGGGCGGCGCGTCGGGGGAGGTCGACGGCATCTTCGACGAGGAGCCGATGTGCATGGCGACGACCGTTCCGGTCTCGTCGCAGGCGCGCAGGAACGGGTCCCAGTAGTCGGTGTGGATGCTGGGCAGGCCCAGGTGCGGCGGGATCTCGCTGAAGCAGACCGCCCGCACGCCGCGGGCCGCGTTGCGCCGCACCTCGGCGGCGGCCAGCTCCGCGTCCCAGAGGGGGACGAGGGTGAGCGGGATCAGCCGGCCCCGCGCCTGCGGGCCGCACCACTCCTCCACCATCCAGTCGTTGTACGCGCGCACCCCCAGCAGCCCCAGCTCGCGGTCCTTGGCCTCGGTGAAGGTCTGGCCGCAGAAGCGGGGGAAGGTGGGGAAGCAGAGTGCGGACTGGACATGGTTGACGTCCATGTCGGCCAATCGCTCCGGCACGCTGAAGGAGCCCGGACGCATCTGCTCGTAGGTGATGCCCTCCAGCTTGATGTCGTCGCGGGAGTAGCCGACGGCGGTGTCGAGGCGGGTCAGCGGGCGGTGCAGGTCCTCGTACACCCACCAGTCGGCCATCGGGCCGTCGTCGCCGGGAGCGCCCATCTTCGGGGCGAACTTACCGCCGACGAAGGTCATCTCCTTCACGGGTGCCCGGACGATGCGCGGGCCGATGTCCTGGTACTTCGACGGGAGCCGGTTCCGCCAGACGTGCGACGGCTCCACCGTGTGGTCGTCCACCGAGATGATCTTCGGGAAGCCCGGGAAGGCCGGGGAGGTCTCCGTGTTCATGTCCGGTACGGTAGCGCCGATCTGACGATCCGTCAGTAATGAGTTGCGGGACGACGGCGCGACAGCGGAACACCCCGCCAGGCGCCGCGACACACACGCAACGGGAACCGCGGAGAGGTGCGTTCGCGTACAAGGCCCAGGGAAGGCGCACAAGGGGGCGCACGGAATCTGCTCCTCCGCGCCCCTCCGTACGCCTCCCCGCAGCACCCGCCCGCCTCCGAGGAGGCTTTGTGCACGCTCCGGTTCCCTACTGACGTAGGGGGCTTCCACAAGGCAGACTGACCGTTGCGCACTGCGGATGCGTGCGAACTGCGCGTATACGAACGGGACAGAGCAGGGAGAGATGATGGACGACGGTACGGGGCAGCGGCAGGAGCGGCTCCGCTTCACCGTGCTCGGTCCCGTACGGGCCTGGCACGGCGAAACGCCGCTGGCGGCGGGCTCCCCGCAACAGCGCGCGCTGCTCGCCGCGCTACTGCTGCGCGGCGGCCGCACCGCCACCGCGGCCGAACTCGTCGACGCCCTGTGGGGCGACGAACCTCCGCACGCCGCGCTCGCCGCGCTGCGTACCTACGCCTCCAGGATCCGTAAGGCGCTCGGCGCGGACGCCGATGCGCTGGTCAGCGAGTCGGGCGGCTATGCGATCCGGCCGACGGACGGCCACCCGCTCGACCTCGATCACGATCACGCCGAGCAGCACGCCGCCGACGCCGAGAAGGCCAAGGCCTCCGGCGACCGCGCCCGCGCCCGCGAACTCCTCGACCACGCCCTGGCCCTGTGGGACGGCGAGCCGCTGGCCGGCCTCGCGGGCCCGTACGTGGAGACCCAGCGCACCCGCCTCGAGGAGTGGCGGCTGTCCCTGATCGAGACCCGTCTCGAACTCGACCTGGAACTGGGCTACCACGCCGACGCGGTCTCCGAGCTCACGGCACTCACCGCCGCCCACCCCCTGCGCGAGCGGCTGCGCGAACTGCTGATGCTGGCGCTGTACCGCAGCGGGCGGCAGGCGGAGGCGCTGGCGGTGTACACCGATACCCGGCGGCTTCTCGACGACGAACTGGCCGTCGAGCCGCGCGCATCGCTCTCCGAACTCCAGCAGCGGATCCTCAAGGCGGACCCCGAGCTGGATCCGCCGGCCACGGCCCGCGAAGGCCGAAGCTTCGGTGAACCGGCTTTCGTCCGTCCGCAGCAACTCCCCGCCACGGTCTCCGACTTCACTGGTCGCAGCGCATTCGTGACGGAGCTGAGCGATCAACTTGCCACCGCCGAGGGACGCGTCATGGCGGTCTCCGCACTAACCGGTATCGGCGGCGTCGGCAAGACCACCCTCGCCGTGCAGGTCGCCCACGCCGCGCACAGCCACTTCCCCGACGGACAGCTCTACGTCGACCTCCAGGGCGCGGGCCACTCCCCGTCCGAGCCGGAAGCGGTCCTCGGCGCTTTTCTGCGCGCCCTGGGCACGCCCGACGCCTCCATCCCCGACGGCGTCGAGGAGCGTGCCGCGCTCTACCGTTCCTCGCTGGCGGGGCGCCGGATTCTCACCCTCCTGGACAATGCTCGCGACGCCGCCCAGGTCCGCCCTCTGCTGCCCGGCACGGAAGGCTGCGCGGCGCTGATCACCAGCCGGGCCCGCATGATCGACCTGGCCGGGGCCCACCTCGTCGATCTCGATGTGATGAGCCCCGACGAGGCGTTCACCCTCTTCACCCGCATCGTCGGCGAGGAGCGGGTCAACGCCGAACGCGAGGCGTCCATGGACGTGGTCGGCGCCTGCGGGTTCCTCCCGCTCGCCATCCGCATCGCCGCCTCCCGCCTGGCGGCCCGCCGCACCTGGACGGTGTCCGTACTCGCCCGCAAACTCGCCGACGAGCGCCGCCGCCTGGACGAGCTCCGGGCCGGCGACCTCGCCGTCACGGCGACGTTCGAGCTGGGCTACGGACAGCTCGAGCCACGGCAGGCACGCGCCTTCCGCCTGCTGGGACTGGCCGATGGCCCGGACATCTCGCTGGCCGCCGCCGCCGCACTGCTCGACATGGACATCGACTCGGCGGAGGACCTCCTCGAGTCCCTCGTCGACACCTCGCTGCTGGAATCCGCGGCTCCCGGCCGCTATCGCTTCCACGACCTCGTCCGGCTTTACGCGCGGTCCTGCGCGGAGCGCGACGAACAGCCGGCGCAGGGAGGCGAGGCGGCTCTGTCCCGGCTGCTGGACTTCTATCTGGCGACTGCGGCGCATCGGTATGCGTCCGAGCGTCCGGGTGACCGCTTGATCGACCAGATGGAGAGTCCGCACTACCCCGGACTGGTCTTCACGGACCGCTCGGAGGCGCTGAGCTGGCTGTTCAGCGAGACCCGGTGCCTTATCGCCTGCGCGCTGCAGAACACCGGTCAGGGTGCGCTGCGGCGGTCTGTTGACCTGCTGCTGCTTACTAGGGACATCGCTGAGTCGGGTGCCACCAACCGGGAATTCGAGCAGGCCCACCTCGCCCTGCTCGCCGCCGCGCTCGAGGCCGACGACAACCATGCGGCGGGGCGCGTGCACTGGGCACTTTCTCCCCTGTACATCCAGTCCGGCCGGCTCAGCGAGGCCGATGAACACGCCAAGCTCGCCACGCTGCGCGGGCTCGCGGCCGGCGACTCGTTCTCCGCCTCCCAGGGGCTGAATGACCGCGGTGTCATTGCCGGCCTCAGGAACCGCCACGAAGAGGCGGAGGCGTATATGAACCAAGCCCTGATCGCCTTCCGCGAAAACAACAACAAGCAGTCCGAGGCCAGCGCACTCTGCAATCTCGCCCGTATCCATCTGGGCATTGGGCGGGTGGACCATGCGGTTACGCTCGCCGAGCAGGCCGTCGCCCTGTACGAGGAGGTGGGCGCTTCACGGCGGCTGGCCAACGGCAAGTACAACCTGGGCATTGCCCTCACACTGGCCGGTCGGCTGAACGAGGCCACTCAGCAACTGACGGAGGCCCTCATCATCTTCCAGGACACCCGTCAGCGGTTCTGGGAAGGAATGACATATCTCCGGCTGGCTGAGGTCGAACTGGCATGCCGTCATTTTGGCCAGGCCGCCAATTACGCAGAGCAGGCGCTCGCCGCGCTACGGAGTATCGGTGGAGACCGTTGGCGCGCCAGCGCCCTTGCGACACTCGGCAACGCCTTGAGCGAGATCGGCCACACCGGACGTGCACAGGTGTGCCGACAGGAAGTCCTCGCCATCCGCAAAGAATTGGGCTTGTCGGTAGACAATGACAAGCAGGCGCTTCTGCCCCCAGCCGCTGTCGCCTAGCAGCAGCTCAGCGTTGCTGCTGCTGCCGTTTATCGATCGTTCATCGCCACGCGTCAGTCTCTTGTTAACCGATCCGCCGCCTCGGGGGGCAAGCGGCTCGGTGAGCAGGCCCCACCGATATGGTGTTCGGCCGCGGCCCGCCCGTCCGGCGACCCTCGGGGGAGTTGCCGGGCGGGTGGCGCCAAAAGCGCCCACACATAGGAGTTGATCACGTGAGCACCGAGAACCAGCCGCGATCGAGTGACGACAAGGACATTGTCAAGCCTCTCGACACCACCATGCCGATCGGCGCCGCGACCACGCCGCAGGACACGACCCGCGGCAAGCGGCGACCCGGCACGGTCGAGGCGAAGGACACCACCATGCCGATCGGCGACCCGAAGAAGCAGTAAGCCACCACGCAAGACCCGGCCCAACAGGGCCTGGGGACCCGGGGGGCCCGGAGGCCAACTCGTCGGCATTGGCCCAAAAGGGCCCGGCAGTGCTCATCCCAGGCGCCTCCGCCCGTTCCACTACGAACTGTCGACTCAAAC
>NZ_JBEZJZ010000033.1:0-75513 GCF_040651455.1 Streptomyces sp. NPDC048483 | reverse complement strand
GCGCCAGTGGGTGCGGTCGGTGTCGTACGCCTCGCTCGCCCGGTACGCGGCCTCCTCGGCGGCGAGGTCCGCGAAGCGTCCGAAGGGGCTGGGCCGGGGCACACCCCACCGGGCCGCATCCGCGCAGCTCCGGCCCGGCACATCCGTGCCATCCGCCGTTGTCCGTGACGACGGCCACCCGACGGCTCCCGTCCGTGGGCCCATGCCGCGATCCGGGTTACGCTCGACAGTCGGCGCAGAAACGTGCCTGCAGCCGACCGGGCGCCACCCCACGCCCCCTACCGCGGCCTCACCGCTCCACCACCCACCCCGAGCAGACAAGGGAGTCCGCCGCCATGGCCATCTCCGTCTTCGACCTCTTCTCCATCGGCATCGGGCCCTCCAGCTCCCACACCGTCGGCCCGATGCGCGCCGCCCGGATGTTCGTCGGCCGGCTCAAGAAGGACGGTCTGCTCGCCCAGACGGCATCGGTACGGGCCGAGCTGTTCGGTTCCCTCGGGGCCACCGGACACGGGCACGGCACGCCCAAGGCCGTGCTGCTGGGGCTGGAGGGGCACTCCCCCCGCACCGTCGACGTCGAGACCGCCGACGACGAAGTCGAGCGCATCCGCACCACCGGCCGCCTGCGGCTGCTCGGCGCCGAGATCGGCTCTGCCCACGAGATCGACTTCGACGAGAGCCGCGAGCTGATCCTCCACCGCCGCCGCTCCCTGCCGTACCACGCCAACGGCATGACCCTCTTCGCCTACGACACCACCGGCGCGCCCCTGCTGGAGAAGACCTACTACTCCGTCGGCGGCGGCTTCGTCGTCGACGAGGACGCGGTGGGCGAAGACCGCATCAAGCTCGATGACACGGTGCTCAAGCATCCCTTCCGTACGGGTGACGAGCTGCTGCGTCTCTCCCACGACACGGGCCTGTCCATCGCCTCCCTCATGCTGGAGAACGAGAAGGCCTGGCGCACCGAGGACGAGATCCGGACCGGTCTGCTGGAGATCTGGCGGGTCATGCAGGGGTGTGTGGAGCGCGGCATGTCGCGTGAAGGCATCCTGCCGGGCGGGCTGAAGGTCCGCCGCCGGGCCGCCACTGCCGCCCGCGCGCTGCGTTCCGAGGGCAACACGGCAGCCCACGCGATGGAGTGGGTCACGCTGTACGCGATGGCCGTCAACGAGGAGAACGCGGCCGGCGGGCGGGTGGTGACCGCCCCGACGAACGGCGCGGCGGGCATCATTCCGGCCGTTCTGCACTACTACGTCAACTTTGTCCCCGGTGCGAACGAGGACGGCGTCGTCCGCTTCCTGCTCGCCGCCGGTGCGATCGGCATGCTCTTCAAGGAGAACGCCTCCATCTCCGGCGCCGAGGTCGGCTGCCAGGGCGAGGTCGGCTCCGCCTGTTCGATGGCCGCCGGCGGGCTGGCCGAGGTGCTGGGCGGTTCCGTCGAGCAAGTGGAGAACGCCGCCGAGATCGGTATGGAACACAACCTGGGCCTGACCTGCGACCCCGTGGGCGGCCTGGTGCAGATCCCGTGCATCGAGCGCAACGGCATGGCGGCGGTCAAGGCCGTCACCGCCGCCCGGATGTCGCTGCGGGGCGACGGCCGGCACCACGTCTCCCTGGACAAGGTCATCAAGACGATGAAGGAAACCGGCGCCGATATGAGCGTCAAGTACAAGGAGACGGCGCGGGGCGGGCTCGCGGTGAACATCATCGAGTGCTGAGGGCGTAGGCCCTGACCAGCGCCTTCGTCTCGCGTAGGCGCGTATTTCCGCCACCGCGGGCACAAGGACGCGCGATGCAGCCACGATCCGCGGGCCCTTGGAAAGCCACAGTCAGGAGACCGGCTGCCGGCCCGGCTCCGGGACCCGCTGTCCGCCGCCCCCTGCCCCGACGCCGATCAGGATCTGGATCCGTACGGGGCCGTCGGTCCAGCGGCGGCCGACTTCGATGATGGCCTCCAGCCGGCGCCGGGTGGGCGGGCGCAGGTCGGCTCTGCGGGCGGCCGGCAGACAGAGCGCGTACTCGGCGGGCAGCCGGTCGGGGGCGGCCACCTCGCCGCGGAGCTGTGGCGCTCGGTCGTGCTGTCCTCGGCCGGGGCCGCGGACGCGCCACAGGAATCCGGACGCCTCCGCGGCCCGGACTCAGCGGCCGACCTCCCAGGCGAACGGCGGGAGTTCGCTGGCCCGGGAGTAGATGTCGAGGGCGTGTGCGGGCAGCACGAACGGGTGGACCCGGGCGCCTTCGAGGCCGGCGAGGAGGCGGGCACAGTGGTGGACGCACCCGGCGATCTCCCGGCCGTGGCGGTCGACGAGGGTGGCGGCGTCGGCCGGGCCCTCGCACGGCGTGGGGTCCTTGGCGGCGGCCGCCGGGCAGCGTCCCGCGCAGGGCGGGGCCGCCGGGGGGTTCGGTGCGTGGTCGAGCCGTCGTTCCATGGCGTCCCCCTGGCGGTGCGGTGAGCGCGCTGTGATGAGCGCTGGTGCCGTGATCGCTGATGCCGTGATCGCTGATGCCGTGATCGCTGTGCGGGCCGCCTTCCGGCGCCCATGACAGTGGTGCTCGCCGTCCGGCCGGTCCATGCCCGCTTGGCGAAGAACTGGTCGTATCGTCAGCTATTCATGGCGTGCCGGAGGGCGCGGGAGCTCATTTCCGGGGCGGTCGGGAGCCAGGGCGAAGGGCTCGGCCAGGAGGGCCAGGGGCAGGAGCGTGGCAGCCAGGAGCCAGCCTGCCAGGACGTCGAGCGGCCAGTGGACGCCCAGGTAGACGCGGGTGGCGCCGACGGCGACGGTCCAGAGGGCGAGTACCGCGTACCAGGTGCGGGTGGTGGCGGGGCGGGCACGGTGAGCGATGGCCCAGGCCAGGAGGCCGGCTGCCAGGGCGGAGGTGGTGGCGTGGCCCGAGGGGAAAGCGTAGTTGGCGGCGGGTGCGGCCCACTCGGCCGTGGGCGGGCGGGGGCGGGCGAGGAGGTGCATCAGGCCGTAGCGGATCGCCTGGCTGACGGCCAGTACAGCCACGGTGCAGGCCACCGCGCGGAGGCGGCCGAGCGTGTCGCGTCCGGCGAGCAGCCCGGCGAGGACCGCCATGAGATACGGGGCAAGACCGGTGCCGGTCGCCGTGAGGGCGCGGGCGAGCGAGCGCAGCGGTTCGCCCGCGTGGACCGTCGACCAGTGGTGGGCGGTCCGTTCGGGGGCGAGGGGGGCTCCGTGCCGTACGGAGACCACGACGGCCGCGGCGGTGAACAGGACGGCGCAGAGCGCGGCGAGGCTCATCAGGGCGAGAGGGCGGCGCGGCCCCGTAGGGGTCACCGCCCGGCCACCGGGGCGCGCAGCCGGGTGGCCCGGACCGGCCCGGATGCGGGCATGGGGGTCTCCTTGGCGGCGGGAGGCGGGAGGCGGGACGCAGAGGGCGAAGGGCGGAGGGCGGATCCGCCGGCGGGGAGAGGGGGGTCGGATTCCGGGTGCGGGCGGATCTGCTGGAGCGGCCTGCCGTGCGGCCGGCCCGACCGTCTACAGTCACGTAGACGGTATCGGTCCACGCGACTGTAGACCGGCGAGAGGCTGAAGGGCGCCATGTCGCAGACACCACCCGCGCCGCGGCGCCCGCCCGGCGAGCTGGAGGCCAGTGTGCTGGCGGCGCTCTGGGCGGCCGCGGGGCCGCTGAGTCCCGCCGAGGTGCAGACCGCGCTGGGCGGCCGGCTCGCCCGTACGACCGTCACGACGATCCTCACCCGGCTGCACGACAAGGGGGCCGTCTCCCGCTCCCGGGCCGGGCGGGGTTACGCGTATGCGCCGATACAGGACGCCGCCGGGCTGACCGCCCGCCGGATGCGCAGCGAGCTCGACAAGCAGGCCGACCGGGGCACCGCGCTGGCCCGTTTCGTGGCGCAGCTGACGAGCGAGGACGAACGGCTGCTGCGTTCCCTGCTGGACGGCGCGGCCGGCGCCGGGCAGGACGGCGGCGGACGGCGGGACGGGCCGGGTGCCCGTACGGACACCGGCCCCGGATCCGCCCCGTGATCTTCGCCGCCCCGGGTTCCACGACGGGGCGGCGAGGGCGGCGCGCGGGTCCCTCAGCCGCCGCCCCACCTCCGTATCACCGCTCCGTCCCCTCCCCCACCGTGAACCCCAGCACCGCGCCGCCCCCCGGCCGGCGGGCGGCGAAGGCGTGCCCCCCGTGGGCCGTGGCGATCTCCCGGACGATGGCGAGGCCCAGGCCGGAGCCCGGCAGCCCGCGGGCCGCCGGGGCGCGGTAGAAGCGGTCGAAGACGCGGGTGAGGTCGGATGCGGCGATGCCGGGACCGCGGTCGAGGACCTCGATGCGGGTGCCGGTGACCGTGACCTCGATCGGGTTGGTGCCGCCGGGGTCGAATTTGGCGGCGTTCTGCAGGAGGTTGGTGACGGCGCGGTGGAGTGCGGCGGGGCGGCCCTCGATCTCGGCGGGGCGGGTGGTCCGTACGGTGATCTCGCGGCCGGTACGGCGGCGGGCGGAGGCCGCGGCGCGTTCGGCGACGTCGGCCAGGCGCACCGCGGCGAGCGGGTCGTCGCCCCGGCCGCCGGCGGCCAGTGCGACCAGCTCGTTGACCAGGTCGGTGAGTTCGCGGGCCTCGCCCGCCAGGTCGGCGAGGAGTTCGTCGCGGGCGTTTGGCGGCAGCTCCTCGAAGCGCCCGAGCAGCGAGATGTTCGTACGGAGCGAGGTGAGCGGGGTGCGCAGTTCGTGGCCCGCGTCCTGGACGAGCCGCTGCTGGTCCTCGACGGAGTTCGCCAGCCGGCCGAGCATGTCGTCGAAGGCGCGGCCGAGCCGGGCGACCTCGTCCCGGCCGGCGACCGGGACCGGGACGTCCAGCCGCCCGCGTTCGGCCACGCTCTCGGCGACCGAGGTGAGCCGGATCAGCCGGCCGGTGATCCGGCGGGCCAGCCACCAGCCGGCCGCCCCGGCCAGCGCGATGACCGCGGCCGCCAGGAGGACGGTGCGCTGCTGGAGCGCGGCGAGCAGGTCCTCGGTCCCGCTGAACTTCTGGGCGACCTGCACCGCCCCGCGGCCGCCACCCAGGGCGACGGTCGCGACGTGGTACTCCTCGTCGCCCACCGCTGCCTCCCGCTGTGTGTAGCGGCCCGCGCGCCCGGCCGCGGCGATCCGGCGTTCCGGCGGGCCGGCGGGGAGGAGCGGGCGGCCCAGGTCCACGATCCGGCCGTCGGCGTCCAGGATCTGGACGTCGGTGCGGGTGGGGCGGGTGAGGTCGTCGCGCGGCCCGTCGTGGTCGGGGTCGGCGGTGACGTAGTCGGCGGGCCGGAACGGCTTCTCCTGGACCTGGGTCCGCAGATCCCGTACGACCTCGGCGAAGGCCGACTTCTCGTCCACCCGCACCAGCCGGGCGGCCGCGTCGTAGCTGAGGAACCCGACCAGTACGGTCACCGCCGCGGCCCCGGTGGCGAAGGTCAGCGAGAAGGCGGTGCGCAGGCTGGCCGGCTGCCGGCTGCGCAGCCAGGCGCCAAGGCGGTCCCGCAGGCGGCGGGCGCGGTCACGGACGCGGCGGACGCGGCCGGCGGGGCGGCCGCCCGGCCCGGACACCTCAGTCCTCCCGGAGGACGTAACCGACGCCCCGCACGGTGTGGATCAGGGGCCGGCTGCCGGGCACATCGACCTTGCGGCGCAGATATCCCACGTAGACCGCGAGGTTCTTCGAGCCGGGGCCGAAGTCGTAGCCCCAGATCCGGTCGTAGATCGTGGAGTGGTCGAGAACGACACCGGCGTGACGGGCGAGCAGCTCCAGCAGTTCGAACTCGGTCCGGGTCAGCTCCAGCTCGCGGTCGCCGCGCCAGGCCCGGCGCGAGGGGCCGTCGATACGGAGGTCGGCCGCCTCGACGATGCCGGTGTCCGGGGTGCCGTCGTCGGGCTCGTCGCCGGGGTGGGGATCACCGTGGTCGGGGCCGTCCGTCTGCGGCGGGGCGCTCTGCGGGAGCGTTCGGCGCAGCAGGGCCCGCAGCCGGGCGAAGACCTCCTCGACCTCGAAGGGCTTGACGACATAGTCGTCGGCGCCGGCGTCGAGCCCGGCGATCCGGTCGGCGGTCTCGACGCGGGCGGTGAGCATCAGGACCGGGGTGCGGTCCTGTTCCGCGCGCAGCACCTGGCACACCTTGAGCCCGTCCATCCGCGGCATCATCACGTCCAGGAGGATCACATCGGGCCGCTCGCGGTGCACGGCGGCGAGCGCCTGGAGCCCGTCGGCGACGGCGGTGACCCGGTACCCCTCCAGGGTCAGGGCGCGCTCCAGCGCGGTGCGGATGGGACGGTCGTCCTCGGCGAGCAGTACGCAATGGGTCACCCGGCAAGTCTGCCAAGGCCGTGCGCCGCGGCGGAGGCCGACCGGGACCACGCCCGCGGCTCACCCCTTACCCGACTGATTGGCAGGTACCGGACAAATCAACCGCGGCCACGGGCCCCGCGCGCCAACTCTTCCGCTCCGTACGGAACTTCACTGCCACCATCTGGCGTCCCGGACCATGAGAATGCTGAACTTCTGGAACCTTATGGATACCCCGGGCAGTTGATTCAGATGACGCTCGGACTCAGATGACGCTCCGCTCAGACAACGCTCGTCCCAGACAACCCTTCGAACGGCAGGTCCGACCGGCGGGAGGCCGCGCATGCTGCATGGTGTCGATGTCAGCTCCTACAACACCTCGTATTCCACGGCGGGGTTGGACTTCGTGATCGTCAAGGCCACCGAGGGCCGCTCGTACATCAACCCGCACCAGTCCGCGCAGGCGGCGAAGGCCCGTAAGGCCGGGTGCGTGGTCGGCTTCTACCACTTCCTGTGGCCGGGGAACATCGCGGCGCAGGCGAAATACTTCGTCGAGAAGTGCGCCTCGGTGCAGGGCGACATCCTCGCCGCCGACTGGGAGCGCACCGGCGAGGGGACCTATGCGAGCAATGCGCAGAAGGACCAGTTCCTGCTGGAGGTCAAGAAGCTGCGGCCCACGCACCGCGTGATGCTCTACTGCAACCGTGATTTCTGGCTCAACCACGACACCACGTCCTACGCCGCGGACGGGCTGTGGATCGCCGACTACGTCTCCGCCGGGCATCCGCGGATCAAGGCGAAGTGGCGCATTCACCAGTACACCGACCGGCCGCTGGACAAGGACGTCGCGGACTTCGAGAGCAAGGCGGCGCTCAAGAAGTGGGCACACCCGTCATAGGGTTTTCTCTTCTTGGCATCATGCGTACGGCATGCAGACGACATGCCGTACGGCATGCGTACGGCATCATGCGTCCGTACGACTCGAACAGCGACAAGAGGAGCAGCCGTGACCGACCCTGCGGCCGAGGCCCTGCAGCAGGAGATCGCCCGGGATCTCCAGGTGAGTGCGTCCTTCGACGCCCGTCTGGAGATCGAGCGCCGGGTGACGTTCCTCACGGAGCGGCTGACGTCCACCGGGCTGCGGTCGCTGGTCCTCGGGATCAGTGGGGGCGTCGACTCCACGACCACCGGCCGGCTGTGCCAGCTGGCCGTGGAGCGGGCCCGTGCCGCCGGCCACGACGCCACGTTCTTCGCGATGCGGCTGCCGTACGGCGTCCAGGCGGACGAGAAGGACGCGCAGCTGGCGCTGGAGTTCATCCGCGCCGACCGGGAGCTGACCGTCGACATCCGGCCGGCCGGCGATGCGGCGCTGGCAGCGGCGGTGGACGGCGGCGTCGTCTTCCGTGACGCGCATCACCAGGACTTCGTCCAGGGCAACATCAAGGCCCGGCAGCGCATGATCGCGCAGTACGCGGTCGCCGGCGCCCATGACGGTCTGGTCGTGGGCACCGACCACGCGGCCGAGGCCGTCTCGGGCTTCTTCACGAAGTTCGGCGACGGCGCGGCCGATGTCGTCCCGCTCACCGGGCTGACCAAGCGGCGGGTGCGCGCCGTGGCGGAGGCCCTCGGGGCCCCGGCCGAGCTGGTGTGGAAGGTCCCGACGGCCGACCTGGAGACGCTGGATCCGGGCAAGCCGGACGAGGATGCGCTCGGGGTGAGCTACGACCAGATCGACGACTTCCTGGAGGGCGAGCCGGTCGACGGCGCCGCCTTCGAGGCCATCGTGCGCCGCTACCGCCTGACCGAGCACAAGCGGGCGCTGCCGATCGCGCCCTGAGGCGGGCCCGTGGGGGCGGGGTCCGGGACGGGGGCGACCGTCCCCACCTGTCATCCGCCGTCCAGGCCCCGGTCACCACCGCGGTGCTAAAACGTGGGCCCGAGCGGGAATGCATGCGGCCATGGGAAGCCGCGAAGTGCGATCTCAAGATCAACTGTCAGTGGGGGCGCCTACCCTGCGAGGCATGGGTTACGCAGAGCTGCGCGAACTCCAGACCGCGCTGACCACCGCCTCCGACATTGCCTCCGCCCTTCAGCATGCGCCGACCCGGCACGGCGCAGACCAGCTCGTCGACGTCCTCCGGCGGGCGCTGTCCGTCGCCGGGTCGCTGGGCGCCGGGGCCGGCCCGACCGGATGCGCCGAGCACCCCAACGGCGCCGTCGACCCCTTGTACGGCGACCCGGAGGATCCGCTCCCGCCGGAGTACGGCAAGTGCCTGCTCTGCAACGACCGGCGGCGCCGGGCCGACGCCCACCACCCGCATCCGCATCTGCGCCCCCGGCGCCCGCATCTCCAGCTTCACCACCGGCCCCGGCAGAGCGCGTGAGAGGCGGGACGGGCGGCGAGGAGCCGTCGGTCCCGCCTCCCCCGGCTACTCGTCCCTGCCCGCCGTCTTCTTCTCCGGCCGCAGCGCGATCCGCCCCAGCACGCCGGCCACGACCAGCGCGGCCACCGCGATCAGCACGGCGTCCGGTACGGCGTTCCCGATCCGCGTCGCCCATTCCTCGACCCCGACCTCGGCATCCGCGTCGAGGATGCCGGGCAGCTCGCTGGTCCCGTTGAAGAGCAGGAAGAGCACACCGATGCCGACGAAGAACGCCCCGGAGAGCAGCGACGTCGTATGCAGCCGCAGCCGGCCGAGGGTGAGTTCACGGCCGCGCAGCCAGCTGCGGGTGCCGAGCCGGAAGCGGTCCCACAGCAGCGCGAGCACAAACAGCGGCAGCGCCATGCCGAGTGCGTAGACGGCGAGCATCGACGCGCCGTACACGGGCGAGCCGCTGACCGCCGTCACCGTCAGCACGGCGCCGAGGATCGGGCCCGCACAGAAGCCCGCGAGGCCGTAGACGCAGCCGAGGAGGAAGGTGGAGACGGCCGAGCGCGGGGTGATCCTGGCCGCGGCGGCCTGGGCGCGCCGGGAGGCGAAGCCCAGGCCCAGGATCTGGGCGACGCCCATCGCGATGACGACCCAGCCGCCGACGGCGACCAGCAGATCGCGGTGGCCGTTGAACAGCCGGCTGGCCGCCGTACTGGCCGCACCGAGCGGGACGAGCGTGGTGGCGAGCCCCAGATAGAACACACCGGTACGGACCAGCAGCCGCCCGGGGTGGGCGAGCGAGTACGCGAAGAAGGCCGGCAGCAGCAGCGCGCTGCACGGGCTGAGCAGGGCGAGCGCGCCGCCCAGGAACGCCGCGAGGTAGCCGATGTCGGTCACTTCCCGGCCGCCTGCCGCTTCGCCGCCCGCGCCGCGGCGTCCTTGACCGCCTGCGCGAAGACCTCGGTGGGCTGGGCGCCCGAGACCGGCCGCCCGTTGACCAGGAACGATGGTGTGGACTGCACGCCAAGGCCGTAGCCCTCGTCCTGGTCCCGCTTCAGGGCCCGCTCGGCGGCCTTGCTCTTGATGTCCGTACGGAACTTCCCGAGGTCCGGCACGCCGCTCGCCCGGGCCAGGTCGACGAGCTTGTCCTCGGACAGCGCATCGCCCTTGCGGGTCCGGTCGTACAGCTCGTCGTGCAGCTGCCAGAACCTGCCCTGCTGCCCGGCGGCCCAGGAGGCGCGGGCGGCGCGCTCGGAATCGGCGCCGAAGACGGTGAAGTTACGGAATTCGATGCGCAGGGTGCCGGCGTCGACGTACTTCTTGATCAGCTCGGGCTGGGTCTCGCGGGTGAAGCGGCCGCAGAACGAGCACTGGTAGTCGGCGTATTCGACGAGGACGACCGGGGCGTCCTTCTTGCCGACGGCCAGCGGGTCGCCGGCCTCGCGCCGGCTGGTCTTCCGGGCGAGGTCGTCGTACATCTTCTGCTGTGCGGGGTCCTCCTGGGGCGCCGCGGAGGCGGCGGCCTCCGCACCGCCCGCAGGGGCGCCGTCACGGTCGCCCTCGACGGCCTTGCCGACGGCGATGCCTATCGCGAGCACGGCCACGACGAGGGCGATGACCGCGCCGATGGCGGCCAGTTTGCGGGCGGGCGAGGCGGCGGGAGGGGTGGACGAACGGGAAGGGGTGGATGCGGGCATGCAAAAGCTCCAGTCGTACGGAGAGGGAGGTCAAGGCCGGGTGCGTGCGGGCGGCGGCCTAGATCCGCAGTACGGGAAGGAGCGCGGTGGGAGCGGCGGCGGCAGCGCCGCCGGTGGGTGGCCGGGCGAGCGCCCACTGCGCGGCGGCGTCGACGGCGAGCGGCGCCGGTCCGGCGGCGGAGGGCGCGAGCGGCTCGCCGCGGTGCGGGGCGGGCAGCGGGGCGGACTCATCGGGTCCGGGGGCGTGCCGGTTGGAGCAGCGCTTGGGGGCGTCGGCCACGGCGATGGGGGCGTCGGCGGCGGCTGGGTGGTCGCGGTCGGCGGCGGTCGTGTGCTCCGTCGCTGTGGCCGCCGTGCCAGCTGTGGCAGCCGTCGTCGCCCGGCCCGCCGGGCGGTCCTGGTCGCCGCCGGTCCGGCAGAGCATCGGTCCGAAGGTGACCGCGAGGAGGAGCAGCAGGGTCAGCGCCGACGACCGGCGCACACGGTGCAGCGGCATGTGCCTGGGCATCTCCCCTCCTCCTGCGGGCCGGCGCGTGAGCATGAACGGCCCATCCTACGGACCGCCGCCCGAGCACCGGGGCGCGCGGGGCCCCCGCGGATCAGCGGTCGCCGACCCGCATCTCGAACCAGGTCGTCTTGCCGCGCGGCAGCAGATCCACGCCCCAGCGGTCGGAGAGCTTGTCGACGAGGAAGAGGCCGCGGCCGCTGGTGTCCATCTCGTGCACCGGCATCAGGCACGGCAGTCCGCGGGACGGGTCGCGCACCTCGATACGGATCCAGCCACGGCGGCGCAGCATCCGCAGGGCGAAGCAGCGGGCGCCCGTGTGCCGTACGGCGTTGCCGACCAGTTCCGAGACGAGGAGGACGGCGTGCTCGGCGAGCTGCGGCGTCAGGGCCCACTGCTTGAGGAGGACGCAGCCGGTCAGCCGCCGGGCGATGCGGGCGGACTGGGGGCGCGAGGGGAGCCGTACCTCGTCGAGGGTCGGATCGCCGATCAGATCGAGCCCGCCGGACAACGGGACGGCCGGACCGCTGGGCACCGGTGTCGCCGTGTCGCTGTCCGCACCGGGGGTCCCCCAGCGTGCGGCGGCCGCCGTGCCACTGTGCGGCCGCGGCTGCTCCATACCTTCGAGGCCCGCCATGCCCCCATCATGGCTGCTACTCGGCGGTCACGGTGGAGGAACCGACGGAATCCGTCGTCCGGAATCGTCGGTTCCTCCACCCTGCGGGACATATGCCAACGGCAGTCAAGGTTCTGACGCACCACAACTGACCTGCGACGACCGGGCGTGGAGCGGAGATCGCCGGGCGGCGCGAACGCGCCGCGCACAAGGTGCTCTTAAGTCTGGATTAAGTTTTCCGCAATTCGCCCACACGAGGCATCGGGTCCCGGCCAAACCTCATGTGCCCCGTCAACACCAGCCGTTTCAGCGGAACTTGGCCTTGCCCGGCCCCTCCTCGACAAAGCTGCGCATTCCGGTCTCCCGGTCGTCGGTCGCGAAGAGGCCCGCGAACCAGTTGCGTTCGATCGTCAGGCCGGTGTCGATGTCCGTCTCCAGGCCCGCGTCGACGCATTCCTTGGCCGCCCGCAGCGCCAGCGCCGGACCGGCCGCCAGCTTGGCCGCCCAGGCGTGCGCCTGCCCGTAGGCCTCGGCGGCGGGCACCACCCGGTCGACCAGGCCGATGGCGAGCGCCTCGTCGGCCCGCACCTGCCGGCCGGTGAAGATCAGGTCCTTGGCCTTGGACGGGCCCACCAGGCGGGCCAGCCGCTGGGTGCCGCCGGCGCCCGGGATCAGGCCGAGCAGAATCTCGGGCTGGCCGAGCTTGGCGTTGTCGGCCGCGATGCGGAAGTCGGCGCACAGCGCCAACTCACAGCCGCCGCCCAGCGCATAGCCGGTGACCGCGGCCACCACGGGCTTGGGGATCCGGGCCACGGCGGTGAACGCATCCTGCAGGTCCTTGGAGCGGGCGACCATGGCCGGGTGGTCCATGGCCTGCATCTCCTTGATGTCCGCACCGGCCGCGAACACCTTCTCGCCGCCCCAGATCACCACGGCGCGCACATCGTCGCGGCGCGTGGCCTCCCCGGCGAGCTCGCGCAGCCGGTCCTGGGTGGCGATGTCCAGTGCGTTCATCGGCGGGCGGTCCAGGCGGATGGTGCCGACGCCGTCGGCGACCTCAAGGTTGACAGTCATGGGGGAAGGTTAGTCCGCGTTAACGAGATGCGGCCCGGTGCGCTGTGTCACAGTGCACCGGGCCGACCGTCCTTCAGGAGCGGCCTACTGCTCGGCCTTCCACTTCTCCCAGGAAAGGTTCCAGTCGCTGAAGCCGTTGTCCGGCTGGATCGTTTCGTCGTGCGAGTTCTTGACGATCACCACATCGCCGATCCGGGAGTTGGCGAAGAACCACGCCGCCGGAGTCGACTTGTCCCCGCCGCCGCGCTGGTCGAAGAGGCCCACACAGCCGTGGCTGGCGTTACGGGTGCCGAACGTCGGCCTGCCGGACCAGTAGTTGCCGTGGAGGAACGTGCCGGACGTGCTCAGCCGCATGGCGTGCGGGACGTCCTTGATGTCGTACTCGCCGCCGAAGCCGACGGTGTCGCCGTTCATCCGCGTCACCAGATGCTTCTCGCTGATCACCATCTGGCCGTTGTAGGTCTCGGTGCCGGGCGCCCCGGAGGTGATCGGGATGGTCTTGATCTTCTTGCCGTCGCGGACCACGGTCATCTTCTTCGACTTGGCGTCGACGGTGCTCACCTGGCTGCGGCCGATGGTGAACGAGACCTCCTTGGCCTGGGTGCCGTAGACACCGGGGCGGCCCTCGACGCCGTCGAGGTCGAGCTTGAGGGTGACCTTGGTGCCGGCCGCCCAGTACTTCTCGGGGCGGAAGTCGAGGCGGTCGTTGCCGAACCAGTGGCCCTCGACCGGTACGGACGGCTTCGCCGTGACCTTGATGGCGTCCTCGACGGCCTTGGGGTCCGTGATACCGCGGGTGAAATGGATCGAGACCGGCATCCCGACGCCGACCTGCCGGCCGTTCTCGGGGGTGTACTGGCCGATGAAGGTGTTCTTGGGGACGAGGGTGGTGAACTTCGAGTGCTCGGCGGCCTCGCGGCCCTGGCCGTCCACCGCCACCGCGTCGACGGTGTACTCCGTCGAGGCGCCCAGGTGGCCGCTGGGCTGCCACCGGGCACCGCCGCCGGATATCTTCCCGGCGACCTCATTGCCCTTGCCGTCCTTGACCGTGACGGACTTCAGCCGGCCCTCCTTGGCGGTCACCTTCAGCGCGCCGCTGGTGGCGACGTCGTCCGCGCCGTCCTTGGGGGCAATCGATACCGCAGCCTGCGAGGGGCCCTTGGCGCTCCCCGCCTTGCCGGCCGGTTTCTTCCCCTCCGCGTCGTCGCCGCCGCACGCGGTCACCAACAGCAGCATCGAGCCAAGCATCAGGGCGAGCGGACCCCTCCCCCTGTGTAGCCACCGCCGGCGAGCCGGCTCCCCCGAAATCGGCTGCACCTTCACGACTGGCCCCTTTTCGCCTCGCATGTCCCGCGGTCCCCCACGCGCGGACGCACCGCGCGCTTGCCGTTAGATAACCACACCGCAGTGACAGTGAGCTGCCCCCCGGTGTCACCGTTCCGTCCCAAGTGCGAGGGGTGCCACAGGCGCGGCACAGGGGTCCCGGCGCGCCCGCCGTATCAGTCCGGCGCGCCCCCGCGCTTCCACTGCTTCCACGGCATGTTCCAGCCACCGAGCCCGTTGTCCGCCGCGACCGTCGGACCGCGCGCGCCGTGTCCCCGCGGGCCGTGTCCCCGGGAGTTGCGTACCTGGACGGTGTCGCCGACGATCGAGTGGCGGAAGAGCCGGCCGGCCGGGGTGTCGCGGCCGCCGCCCTTGGTGTCCTTGAGGCCCACGCAGCCATGGCTGGTGTTGACGCCGCCGAAGATCCTGGACGGCGCCCAGTAGTTGCCGTGCAGAAAAGTCCCGGACCTGGTCAGGCGCATCGCGTGCGGTACGTCCGCGATGTTGTACGCGTCGCCGAAGCCGACGGTGTCTCCGTTCATCCGCATCGTCGAGCGGCGCTCCAGGATCACCATCTTCCCGTTGTACGTGGGGTTCTTGGCCTTGCCCGCGGTGACCGGGAAGGTGGCCAGCACCCGGCCGCTCCGGCGCACCGTCAGGGAGTGCCGGGCGGCGTCGATGGTGGTGATCTGGTCCCGGCCGACGTGGTAGTGGACCGTCTTGCGCTGCGTCCCGTACGTGTGGGGCCCGGCCTGCACGCCGCGCAGCCGCAGGTCGAGGGCGATGTCGGTGCCGGGCTTCCAGCGTTCGCGGGGGCGGAAGTCCAGTCTCCGGTTGCCGAACCAGTGGGGGGCGATCTCGACACCGGGGTCGGCGGTGACGGTGACGGCCCGTTCGACGGCCTTGCGGTCGGCGATCGGCCGGCTGAACTCCAGCGAGACGATCATGCCGGTGCCGACGGTGGTGTGGTCCTCGGGCGAGAAGAAGCCGGCGAAGCGGACGCGGGGCACGGAGGTGGTGAAGGTGGTGTGGCGGGCGGCGCGATGGCCGGCGCCGTCGCGGGCCACCGCGTCGACGGTGTACCGGGAGCCGGGGGCGAGCCCGCCGGCCACCGGGCGCCAGATCAGCCCGTCCGGTGAGATCCGGCCGGCGACGGTCTGCCGGCCCGCCTCCCCGGTCCGCCGGACCTCGACCCGCTCCAGCCGCCCGGCCGGCACCCGTACCTCGAACCGGCTCCCGGCCCGTACTCCGTGCGCGCCGTCGTGCGGGACGACCCGGATCACCGTCTCCGGGGACGGCGCCCTGCGCCCGGCGAACCCGTCCGCCCCGTCCGAGGAGGAGCAGCCGGCCGGCAGCACCGCGCCCGCCAGGGTGGCCAGGACGGCGAGGACGGTACGGGTGCGGCGCGCCCGCCTTCGCCCACAGCCCTTCGCCGGTTGCTTCACTGCACGCTGCTCACCGCCGGTCATGCACCGAATTGTGACGGATGACGGCTGTGCCGCCGGGAATGTCAGGCCGGGGAATGTCATGGGATGTCACCCGTTCCGCGGCTCGTACCGTGACGCGTTCCACCCGCCCTCACGCCCACGGAAAACGTGCGGCAACGCCTGGTTGCGGGCAGAACAACGGGGAGGGCGGAAGCGCGGACGCACGGCCGGGACTCCGGGCGGCCGGGCCGCCGCCCGACCGAGCCATGAGCCGCAGGAGGCCTGCACGTGTCGAGCGCACCCGAGCAGGAGGCGGCCCAGGACGGACCACTCGCCCCGCCGCCCGCCGTCATCCGCCCCGGCAGCCCCACACCCCTCGGGGCCCGCTACCGCACCGGCCCCGACGGCGTCGCGGGCACCAACTTCGCCCTGTGGGCGGGCGGCGCCGAGGCGGTGGAGGTCTGTCTCTTCGACGACGAGGACCACGAGACGCGCCATCCGCTCACCGAACTGACCCATGAGATCTGGCACGGCTTCCTGCCCGGCGTCCGCCCCGGACAGCGCTACGGCTACCGGGTGCACGGCCGCTGGGACCCCTGGACCGGCGCCCGCTGGAATCCGGCCAAGCTGCTGCTCGACCCGTACGCCAGGGCCGTGGACGGCGACTTCGGCACCCGTACGGAGACGGTGGGCGGCACCGGGCGCGCGCTGCCCGCCGCGCTCTACGGGCACGTCCGCGACTGGCCCGAACAGCGGGTCGCCGACACGGTGCGGGACGACCGCGATTCGGCGCCGTACGTCCCCAAGGGTGTGGTGGTCGGCGACGACACCGGGGGTGACGGGGACGTCGACGAATGGCGGGACGACCGGCGACCCAAGACGCCCTGGCCGGATTCCGTTCTCTACGAGCTGCATGTCCGCGGCTTCACCATGCGGCACCCCGGCATCCCGGAGCGGCTGCGCGGCACCTACGCCGGGCTGGCCCACCCCGCCGCGCTGGAGCACCTCGTCCGGCTCGGCGTCACCGCCGTCGAGCTGCTGCCGGTCCATCAGTTCGCACACGAGGACCATCTGGTGCGCCGGGGACTGCGCAACTACTGGGGCTACAACTCCATCGGCTATTTCGCGCCACACGCCGGATACGCCGCCACCGGGACCCGCGGCCAGCAGGTCGGCGAATTCCGGCGCATGGTGCGGGCGCTGCACGACGCCGGGATCGAGGTCATCCTGGACGTCGTCTACAACCACACCGCGGAGGCGGGCGAAAGGGGCCCGACGCTCTCCTTGCGGGGCGTGGACAACCGCGGCTACTACCGCCTGGCGGGCGACGCCCGGAGCTACGCCGACTACACCGGCTGCGGCAACACCCTGCATGTCGTCCAGCCCCACGTGCTGCGCCTGATCACCGATTCGCTGCGCTACTGGGTCACCGAGATGGGCGTGGACGGATTCCGCTTCGACCTCGCCGCGGCGCTGGCCCGCTCCATGCACGACGTGGACATGCTCTCCCCGTTCCTCGCCGTCATCGCCCAGGATCCGGTGCTGCGCCGGGTCAAGCTGATCGCCGAGCCCTGGGACGTCGGCTCCGGCGGCTATCAGGTCGGCGCCTTCCCTCCCCTGTGGACCGAGTGGAACGACCGCTACCGCGACACCGTCCGCGACTTCTGGCGCGGCGCCCAGCGCGACGTCCGCGACCTGGGCTACCGCCTCTCCGGCTCGAGCGACCTGTACTCCTGGGGCGGCCGCCGCCCGTACGCCTCGGTCAACTTCATCACCGCCCACGACGGCTTCACCCTGCGCGATCTGGTCACCTACGAGCACAAGCGCAACGGGGACAACGGCGAGGCCAACCGCGACGGCACCCACGACAACCGGTCCTGGAACTGCGGCACCGAGGGCGAGACCGACGACCCCGCCGTCATCGCCCTGCGCCTGCGCCAGCTCCGTAACTTCCTCACCACCCTCCTCCTGTCCACCGGCGTGCCGATGCTGGTCGCGGGCGACGAGATGGGCCGCACCCAGCACGGCAACAACAACGCCTACTGCCAGGACAACCCCACCAGCTGGCTGGACTGGTCGCTGCTCGACGACCCGCAGTGGCGGCCGCTGGCCGACCTCGCCGCCCGCCTCATCGCGCTGCGCCGCGCCCATCCCGTCCTGCGCCGCCGCGCCTTCTTCTCGGGCCGGCCGCAGGGCGGGGGCGGGCTGCGCGACCTCGCCTGGTTCACCGCCGACGGCACGGAGATGACCGAACAGGACTGGTACGCAGCGGGGGCCACCTTGGGCATGTACCTGTCCGGCAACGACATTGCGCAGCGCGATGCGCGGGGCATCCGCATCGTCGACGACAGCTTCCTCGCCGTCCTGCACGCCGACGCCGACGCCCGGCCCGTCGTCCTTCCCGGCCCGCCGTGGGCGCAGTCCTACGAACTCCTCGTCGATACGGGAAGGGAGGAGCAGCCGGGCCCGGCGGAGCCGCCGTACCCGGCCGGGAGCACGGTCACTGCGGCCGGACGGTCGGTGCTGGTGTTCCGGGTGATCCCGGGATAACGGGACGCGGACAAAAGGGCGTTGCGCTCCGGGGCGGACCGGGTGCGGCACCGTGTGCGGCAGAAAACTCCGTGAGCATTGTCAGTGGTGCGCCTTACGCTCGCGAGTGTGGCCGATACCGCACAGACGACGCCCTTGCCCGAACCCGCCGCCTTGCCCCAACGCTCCGCCGTGCGCTCGCTGTTGCGCCTGTGGCCGTTCGTCCGTCCCGTGCGGGCGCGGCTCTTCACGGCCGCGTTCGTGGCGGTGCTCGCGTCGTGCATCGGGCTGGCGATTCCGCTGGTCCTCAAGTGGCTGGTGGACGGTCCGGTGGCGGCGGGGGATCCGGGCGGGGTGTGGCTGGGCGGCGGATATCTGCTGCTGCTCGGGGTGGCCGAGGCGGGGCTGTTCGGGCTGCGGCGGTGGCTGGTGGCGCGCCCGCTCGCCGGGGTGGCCATCAGTTCCCTGGACATCCCCGGCGAGCGCGCGGTGCAGCGCGCCATGGACACCGTCCTCCGCGGCCGCACGGCCGTGGTGATCGCCCACCGCCTGTCCACGGTCGAGATCGCCGACCGGGTCCTGGTCATGTCCGGCGGCCGGATCGTCGAGGACGGCCGGCCGGACGAACTGATAGCCGCCCGGGGCCGGTTCGCGGAGCTGCACCGGGCCTGGCGGGAGAGTGTGGGGTGAGGGGCGAGGGCACCCGCGGCCCGGGCTGACACCGCCGCCACGCAGGGCCCGGCCCACACCGTACTCGCGCCGTCCGGCCGCGCCATCCGTCCGTCTTCCGAACGCCGATTCCGCGCAACGGACGTTTTCCGGCCAATTAGTTGAACGGAGCCTGACAATCGGCTGTCCGCGGTGGGACTCTTCCCCGCAGCCGCCGCGCGGGCCCCCACAGCCCACGCCCCGCGGCAGCCCGTACCACCGGCATCCGCCGTGCACGCGTACGTCTCCCCCCACACGCTCCACGAGTTCTGCCTCGCTCTGCCCGGACGGCCGCTTTGCCGCCCGGTCCCCCTCGGCCGCACCGTCATGTCGCGGCCACCGCAGAAGGAGTCAGTGTGAGACGCACCCCCCATGGGCCGACCCGCATCACCCGCCCCAGACGCACCGTGGCGACCGGCGCACTGGTCGCCGTCACGGCGCTGCTCGCCGTCGGCGTACAGGCCGGCACCGGCACGGCGGCCGCCCAGCGGCCGGGCACCGCGCATGCCGTACCCGACCCCGGCGCACTGCCGGTCAAGCTGTCCCCGTCCCAGCGTGCGGAGCTGATACGGGCGGCCGGCGCCACCACCACCGGGACCGCGCGGCAGCTGAAGCTCGGCGCGCAGGAGAAGCTGGTCGTCAAGGACGTCGCCAAGGACGCCGACGGCACGGTCCACACCCGCTACGAACGCACCTACGCCGGACTGCCGGTCCTCGGCGGCGACCTCGTGGTGCACAAGAGCAAGGGCGGCGCTCTCAAGGGCGTCACCAAGGCCGTGCGCTCCCAGCTGAAGGTGGCGAGCACCACCGCGAAGGTGACGCCGGCCGCGGCCGAGGAAAAGGCCGTCGCGGCCGCCCGGACGCTGGGGTCGAAGAAGACCGCGGCCGCCAAGGCACCGCGCAAGGTGGTCTGGGTCGCCGACGGCACGCCACGGCTCGCGTACGAGACGGTGATCGGCGGGCTGCAGGACGACGGCACGCCCAATGAGCTGCATGTCATCACGGACGCCACGACCGGCGCCAGGATCTTCCAGTACCAGGGCATCGAGAACGGCGTCGGCAACAGCGAGTACAGCGGCAAGGTCACCATCGGGACGTCCGGTTCGGCGCCGAACTTCACGATGACCGACGGCACCCGCGGCAACCACAAGACGTACGACCTCAAGCACGGGTCGTCGGGGACGGGTTCGCTCTTCACCGACGCGGACGACACCTGGGGCGACGGTACGCCGCAGAACGCCCAGACCGCGGGGGTGGACGCCGCCTACGGCGCCCAGGAGACCTGGGACTACTACAAGAACGTGCACGGCCGCAGCGGCATCCGCGGTGACGGCGTCGGCGCCTACTCCCGTGTGCACTACGGCAACAGCTACGTCAACGCCTTCTGGGACGACGGCTGCTTCTGCATGACGTACGGCGACGGCAGCGGCAACGCCGCCCCGCTGACCTCCATCGACGTGGCCGGCCACGAGATGTCGCACGGCGTGACCGCGGCCACCGCCAACCTCACCTACAGCGGCGAGTCCGGCGGCCTGAACGAGGCGACCTCGGACATCTTCGGCACCTCGGTCGAGTTCTACGCCAACAACACATCGGACCCCGGTGACTACCTCATCGGCGAGAAGATCGACATCAACGGCGACGGCACCCCGCTGCGCTACATGGACAAGCCGAGCAAGGACGGCGCGTCCGCCGACTCCTGGTCGAGCAATGTCGGCGACAAGGACGTGCACTACTCGTCCGGCGTCGCCAACCACTTCTTCTACCTGCTGTCCGAGGGCAGCGGACCGAAGGACATCGGCGGCGTCCACTACGACAGCCCGACCTTCGACAACCTGCCCGTTGCGGGCATCGGCCGGGCCAACGCCGAGAAGGTGTGGTTCAAGGCGCTCAGCCAGTACATGAGCGCCAACACCAACTACGCGGGCGCCCGTACCGCCACCCTCCAGGCCGCGGCGGACCTCTTCGGCCAGGGCAGCGCCTCGTACAACGAGGTCGCCAACACCTGGGCGGCGGTCAACGTCGGCTCCCGTGTCCCGGACGGCGGCGGGGTCACCGTCACCCATCCGGGCAACCAGACCAGCACCGTGAACCAGGCGGCGAGCCTGCAGATCAAGGCGAGCAGCGGGACGGCGGGCGCGCTGTCGTACGCGGCGAGCGGGCTGCCGGCCGGGCTGTCGATCAATGCGGGCACCGGGCTGATCTCGGGGACGCCGACCGCCACCGGCACCGCCACTGTGACGGTGACGGTCACCGACGCCGCGAAGAAGACGGGTACGGCCGCCTTCACCTGGACGGTCAACCCGGCCGGCGGCGGCAATGTCTTCGAGAACGCCGACGATGTGGCGATCCCGGACGCGGGCGCGGCGGTCACCTCGCCGATCACCGTCAGCCGCAGCGGCAATGCGCCCAGCACGCTGAAGGTGGGCGTGGACATCGTCCACTCCTACCGCGGTGACCTGGTCATCGATCTGATCGCGCCGGACGGTACGGCGTACCGGCTGAAGAACTCCAGCGCGTTCGACTCGGCGGCCGATGTGAAGACGACCTACACCGTCAATGCCTCCTCGAAGGCGGCGAGCGGCACCTGGAAGCTGCGGGTCCGGGACGTCTACGCGCAGGACTCGGGCCACATCAACGGCTGGAAGCTCACCTTCTGACGGTCCGGCCGCACCTCGGCGTCATCTTCGTGTGGCAGAGAGCGGACGGTGAGTCGGCCGCATCTCAACTGGCCTGACAGAAAAGCGAGTTGGGCGTCGTCCTCGGATCTTCGGGGACGGCGCCCCATTCCGTTATACGAACAGCCGTCCTCGCTCTACGGACGATTTTCGGCCAACCTTTGCGCAGACTCCTGACATGCACGCGTTCGAATGGCAGTCTTCCCGACGCACGTCACACCCGCATCGCTTTGCACCCCCACCACTTGGCAAAGTTGAAGGAGTCCGCGTGACCCCCCGCATATCCCGTAAGACCCGTATAACCGGTACCGCCGTCGCCGCCGCTGCCCTTCTGGCCGCCGGCATCACCGTAGGTACCGCAGGCGCCTCGACCACCACGAAGACCGCCGCGCTGGGCGGCGCTCCGCTGAAGCTGAGCGCCTCGCACCGCGCCGAGCTGCTGCGTGACGCGGACGCCACCAAGGCGCAGACCGCCAAGGACCTCGGCCTCGGCTCGCAGGAGAAGCTGGTCGTCAAGGACGTCATCAAGGACGCCAACGGCACCACGCACACCCGCTACGAGCGGACCTACGCCGGACTGCCCGTGCTGGGCGGCGACATGGTCGTGCACACCGCCAAGGGCGGCGCCGTCAAGAGCACCACCAAGGCCACCGAGAAGTCCGTCAAGGTCGCCTCCACCACGGCGAAGATCGCCCCGCAGGCCGCGCAGAAGTCGGCGCAGGGCGTCGCGGTCAAGGCCAACAGCGCGAAGTCGGCCGCCGCGAAGACCGCCCGCAAGGTCGTCTGGGCCGCCTCCGGCAGCCCCGTCCTCGCGTACGACACCGTCGTCACCAGCGTCAAGAAGGACGGCACGCCGAGCCGGCTGCACGTCATCACCGACGCCAACAGCGGCAAGAAGCTCTTCCAGTACGACGAGATCCGTACCGGCAAGGGCGAGAGCGAGTACAGCGGCAGCGTCGAGCTGGGCACCAAGAAGGACGGCAACAAGTTCACGCTGACCGACGACGGTCGCGGCGGTCACAAGACCAGCAACCTGGAGAACTCCGAGAACGGTGAGGGCAAGCCGTTCACGGACGACGACGACGCCTGGGGCACCGGCAAGCCCGACGACCCGCAGACCGCGGCCGTCGACGCGCACTACGGCGCCGGCGTGACCTGGGACTACTACAAGAACGTGCACGGCCGCAGCGGCATCAAGGGCGACGGCAAGGGTGCCTCCTCGCGCGTCCACTACGGCGACAGCTACGTCAACGCCTTCTGGGACGACAGCTGCTTCTGCATGACGTACGGCGACGGCCAGGGCAACAAGGCCCCGCTCACCGCCCTCGACGTCGCCGCGCACGAGATGTCGCACGGTGTCACCTCCGCCACCGCCAACCTCACTTACAGCGGTGAGTCCGGCGGCCTCAACGAGGGCACCTCGGACATCTTCGGTACCTCCGCCGAGTTCTACGCCAAGAACGACAAGGACCCGGGCGACTACCTCATCGGCGAGAAGATCGACATCAACGGTGACGGCACCCCGCTGCGCTACATGGACAAGCCCAGCAAGGACGGCCAGTCGCAGGACAACTGGGACTCCAACACCGGCGGTCTCGACCCGCACTACTCCTCGGGCGTCGCCAACCACTTCTTCTACCTGCTGTCCGAGGGCAGCGGCCCGAAGGAGATCGGTGGCGTGAAGTACGACAGCCCGACGGCGGACGGCAAGAAGGTCGAGGGCATCGGCCGGGACAAGGCCGAGAAGATCTGGTTCAAGGCCCTGACCGAGTACATGACCTCGAACACCGACTACAAGGCCGCGCGCGAGGCGACCGTCAAGGCCGCCACCGACCTCTACAAGGCCGGCAGCCCCGAGGTCAAGGGCGTCGAGGCCGCGTGGACCGGCGTCGCGGTCAAGTAACCACCTCTGCAGGAGCGTTCGGCCGCATGCCGGGCGCTCCGGGGTAACGTGACCTCAAGAGCGGGCGGTGTCCGGAGTCCCTCCGGGCACCGCCCCTTCGCGTGCGACGGGGGTCCGGATGAGCCGAACGATCACAGTGCTGCTGGCCGACGACGAGCCGATGCTGCGGACCGGTGTCCGCACGATCCTCGGCGCGGATTCCGGGATCGGGGTCGTTGCGGAGGCCGCGGACGGCCGCGAGGCGGTCGAACTGGCCCGCAGCCACCGCCCGGACGTCTGCCTGCTGGACATCCGGATGCCCCGTCTGGACGGGCTCGCCGCCGCCGCGGAGCTGGCGCGGCTGGTCCCCCCAACGGCCGTCGTGATGCTGACGACATTCTCCGACGACGCCTACGTGGCGGACGCCCTCGGCTCCGGCGCCGCCGGGTTCCTGCTCAAGTCCGGTGACCCGCGGGAGCTGATCGCGGGGGTCCGGGCGGTCGCCGAGGGCGGCGCCGCGCTCTCGCCCGTCATCGCCCGCCGGGTCATCGCGCACCTGGGCGACGGCCGGCTGGGCCGCGGCGTGGCCGCCCGCGCCCGTACTGCCGAACTGACCGCACGCGAACGCGAGGTGCTCGCCCTGGTCGGCGCCGGGCTCTCCAACGCCGAGATCGCCCGGCGGCTGTTCCTGACCGAGGGCACCGTCAAGACGTATGTCAGCACCGTCCTGGCCCGCCTCGGCTTCAAGAACCGGGTGCAGGCGGCGATCCTCGCGTACGAGGCGGGGCTGGTCCCGGCGTCATGATCGGCCCGCATCCGCGCGGCCCGGTCCACCGCCGGCTCCCGGCCCGCCTGCGCGGGCGGCTCCCCGGTCTCGCGCTGTGGCTGATTCTGTGCGGTGGGCCCGCTGCCACGTTCGACTCCCCTGGCGCGCTCCAGCGGTGGGCGACGCTGGCCGGCTTCCCGCTGCTCGGCCTGGCCGTACTGCTGCGCAAGCGGTGGCCGCTGGGGGCGGTGGCGGTCCCGGTGGCGCCGAGCCTGATGATCTCCGTGCAGCTGGCCACCGGGGCGTACTCCCTCGCCCTGGCCCTCCTCGGCTATCTGGCCGGCGTCCGGATGGGGCGCGCCCAGCCCGCGCTGTGGTTCTTCACCGGCATTGCGGTGGCCGGGGTACCGCTGTGCGCGCTCGTCACCCACTCCCTGTGGCCCTGGTTCACCTTCCTGATCGCGCTGCTGCTCAATGTGGTGCTGCCGTGGCTGGTGGGCCGCCACGGCCGCCAGTACGCCGAACTGGCCCGCACCGGCTGGCAGCTCGCCGACCGGATGGAGCGCGAGCAGCAGGCCGTCGCCGACCGCACCCGGCTGCGCGAGCGGGCCAGGATCGCCGGTGACATGCATGACTCCCTCGGCCATGACCTGGCCCTGATCGCTTTGCGCGCGGGCGCACTGGAGATCGCTCCGGGGCCGGACGCGGACCGCCGGGCGGCCGCCGGGGAGCTGCGGGCGGCGGCCGCCACCGCCACCGAACGGCTGCGGGAGATCATCGGCGTACTGCGCACGGACGACGAGGGCGCGCCCCGGACCCCGGCCGCCGAGAGCGTGACCGCGCTGGTGCGGCGTGCGCGGGCGTCGGGGATGCGGGTGACGGTGGAGGAGGCCGGCGAGGTCCCCGACGCGGAGCTGCCGCCCATGACCGGCCACGCCCTGCACCGCGTCGTCCAGGAGGCGCTGACCAATGCCGCCAAGCACGCGCCGGGCGCGGCCGTCACGGTGCGGATCGTACGGTCCGCCGAGCGGCTCCGGGTGACGGTGGCCAACGGCCCGCGCCCGGAGGGTCCCGCGCCGGATCCGGCCTCCGGTGGCAGCGGGCTGGTGGGCCTGGACGAGCGGGTACGGCTGGCGGGCGGGACGCTGCGCAGCGGGCCGACGCCGGAGGGCGGCTTTGCGCTCACGGCGCGGCTGCCGCCGCACGGCGGGCCGGTCACCGCGGCGGCGGCGCCCGAACCGACCACCGCGGCACGGGAGTTGGCGAAGGCGCAGCGTCAGGTCCGGCGGCGGCTGCGGCAGACGGTGAGCCTCCCACTGGCGGCGCTCGTCGCGCTGCTCGCGCTGATGGGCGTCTTCGCGCTGGTCAGCCCCGGGTGGACGGCCCTGGACCGGGCGGCCTACGACGGCCTGCGGACCGGGATGCGGCGCGCCGAGGTGGTATCCGCGGCCCCGTTCTTCACGCTGGATGCCGCACCGGACAGCACACCGGCGCCCCCGCGCGGCTGGTCGTGCACGTACTACAGCGTGGGCCCGGACTCCTCGTCCGCGTACGAACTCTGCTTCGCCGACGACCGGCTGGTCCGCCGGCAGGTCGTGCACGCCCGCCGGGACGCCCCTTAGCGACGCACTCCCCGGCCCGACGAGGGCGGGCGGAGGCACCGGATCCGGCCGCCGCACGGCGGCGGCCGGTGCGCTCGCCCCGCCGTACGCATGCCCCTCCGCCCACTGCGCCGCGAAGCCGTGCCGCCGACCGTCGCCCCAGGTCAGGACCTCGTGCGCGACGACGACCCGCGGCCCCTGGCCACCGGTCCCGTCCCCCACCGTCACCTGTACACCGCCGGCCGCCCCGGTGTCCCTGCCGCCACCGCAGGCACGGCCGGCCCGTCCGTACTCCCGCGTCCGCCGATATGGCCGATTCCACCCCCTCAGGCGCTCTTGTACGGACCCCCTCCTGGCGAGAGGCTGCGGTGTGACGCCGACGGGCCCGGCGCGGCATCCACATCCGCACACCGCACCTCCCTTGTGATTCAAATCTCTTGTGATTCACCTGAGTTGAGGAGGCGACCCGATCGTGCCAGTGCTTTTCCGTTCCGCCCCGCGAGAGTTCTGAGGCATGCCCGACGGGTCGTGGCGGGCGAGGAGTTACGAACGAGTAGTTCACCTGCACACCGGATTGCCCGGGCGTGCGCGCCGGGCAGGCTCACCGAGTACGCCGCCACTCGCCGCACCCACCGCCAACCGAGTGAAAGCGGACAGGAGCGTCCATGCCCGCACCCCGTCCCCCTACCGTGGAGCGGATACAAAGGACAAAATCCCGCAAAGTATCACTAGCCCAGGTGAGCCCATGATCGGTCGCATCCCTGTACTGGACATCCGCCCGCAGATCGATTGCGGCCGCCGCCCGGCGAAGGCGGTGGCCGGCGAGACCCTCGAGGTCTCGGCCACCGTGTTCCGGGAAGGCCATGACGCGGTCGCCGCCAATGTGGTGTTGCGCAACCCCGCCGGCCGCTGCGGCCCCTGGACCCCGATGCGTGAGGCCGCACCCGGTACCGACCGGTGGACCGCCGAGGTCACCCCCGCCATCGAGGGCCGCTGGACCTACACCGTCGAGGCCTGGTCCGATCCGCTCACCACCTGGCGCCGGCACGCCGCGATCAAGATCCCGGCGGGCATCGACACCGAGCTGGTGCTCACCGAGGGCGCCGCACTGCACGAACGGGCCGCCGCCGACGTCCCCAAGAGCGACGGCCGCGAGACGGTGCTCGCCGCCGTGGACGCCCTGCGCAACGGCAAACTCCCCGCCGTCACGCGCCTCGCCGCCGCCCTCGCCCCCGAGGTCACCGACGCCCTCGACCGCCACCCGCTGCGCGAACTGCTCACCGTCTCCCGGGCGATGCCGCTGGTCGTCGAGCGCCAACGGGCCCTGTACGGCTCGTGGTACGAGCTCTTCCCGCGCTCCGAGGGGGCGATCACCGCACCCGACGGCAGCGTCATCAGCGGCACCCTGCGCACGGCCGCCGAACGGCTGCCCGCCGTCGCCGCGATGGGCTTCGACGTCGTCTATCTGCCGCCCGTACACCCCATCGGCACCGCCTTCCGCAAAGGCCCCGACAACGCGCTGTCCGCAGGCCCGGACGACGTCGGCTCCCCCTGGGCGATCGGCTCGTCCGACGGCGGCCACGACGCCCTCCACCCGGACCTGGGCACCTTCGAGGACTTCGACCACTTCGTGCGCACCGCCCGCGATCTGCGGATGGAAGTGGCCCTGGACTTCGCGCTGCAGTGCTCCCCCGACCACCCCTGGGTCGAGCAGCGCCCGCAGTGGTTCCACCACCGCGCCGACGGCTCCGTCGCCTACGCGGAGAACCCGCCGAAGAAGTACCAGGACATCTACCCCCTCGCCTTCGACACCGACTTCCGCGGGCTGGTGCGCGAGACGGAGCGGCTGCTGCGCTTCTGGATGGCCAAGGGCGTACGGATCTTCCGCGTCGACAACCCGCACACCAAGCCGGTGGCGTTCTGGGAGAAAGTGCTCGCCGACATCAACCGCACCGACCCCGATGTCCTTTTCCTGGCCGAGTCGTTCACCCGCCCCGCGATGCTGCACACCCTCGCCCAGATCGGCTTCCACCAGTCGTACACCTACTTCACATGGCGCAACACCAAGCAGGAACTCACCGAGTACCTCGGCGAACTGTCCGGTGAGAGTGCCGACTGTCTGCGGCCGAACTTCTTCGTCAACACCCCGGACATCCTGCACGCCTACCTTCAGGACGGCGGCCGCGCGGCCTTCGAGATCCGTGCCGTACTGGCCGCCACGCTCTCCCCGTCCTGGGGCGTCTACGCAGGTTATGAGCTCTGCGAAGGGACGCCCCTGCACCGCGGCAGCGAGGAGTACCTCGACTCCGAGAAGTACCAGCTGCGGCCCCGGGACTGGGAGGCGGCGGCCCGCGAAGGGCGTACCATCGCCCCGCTCATCACCGCGCTCAACCGCATCCGGCGCCGCCATCCCGCGCTCCAGCAGCTGCGCAACCTGCACTTCCACCACGTCGACAACGATTCCGTGATCGCGTTCTCCAAGCGGTCGGGACACGGCGACGGAGCCGACACAGTGCTCACAGTGGTCAACCTCGACCCGCACCACACCCACGAGGCGACGGTGTCGTTGGACATGCCGGAACTCGGCCTCGGCCGGCACGATTCCTTGCCGGTGCGCGACGAGCTCACCGGCGACACCTACCACTGGGGCAGGGACAACTATGTGCGCCTGGAGCCGGGCCGCTCGCTCGCGCCCGCTCATGTGCTGTCACTGCGACCGTCCTCACCGATCGGAGGGTCACCCAATTGATCGTCAATGAGCCCGTCCCCGACACGTTCGAGGACACACCGGCGAAGGACCGCGATCCCGACTGGTTCAAACGGGCCGTCTTCTACGAAGTTCTGGTGCGCTCGTTCCAGGACAGCAACGGCGACGGCATCGGGGATCTCAAGGGCATCACGGCGAAGCTCGACTATCTGCAATGGCTGGGGGTGGACTGCCTCTGGCTCCCGCCGTTCTTCAAATCCCCTCTGCGGGACGGCGGATACGACGTCTCCGACTACACCTCGGTGCTCCCCGAGTTCGGCGACCTGGCCGACTTCGTGGAATTCGTGGACGCCGCGCACCACCGCGGTATGCGGGTCATCATCGACATGGTGATGAACCACACCAGCGATCAGCACCCGTGGTTCCAGGAGTCCCGCACCGACCCGGAAGGGCCGTACGGCGACTACTACGTCTGGGCGGACGACGACAAGCAGTACGGCGACGCCCGGATCATCTTCGTCGACACCGAAGCCTCCAACTGGACCTTCGATCCGGTGCGCAAGCAGTACTACTGGCACCGCTTCTTCTCCCACCAGCCGGATCTCAACTACGAGAACCCCACGGTCCAGGAGGAGATGATCTCCGCCCTGCGGTTCTGGCTCGACCTGGGGATCGACGGCTTCCGACTGGACGCGGTGCCGTACCTCTACGCCGAAGAGGGCACCAACTGCGAGAACCTGCCCGCCTCGCACGCCTTCCTCAAGCGCGTCCGCGCCGAGATCGACGCGCATTATCCGGACACCGTGCTGCTGGCCGAGGCCAATCAGTGGCCCGAAGATGTCGTCGACTACTTCGGCGACTACGCCGTCGGCGGCGACGAGTGCCATATGGCATTCCATTTCCCGGTCATGCCCCGGATCTTCATGGCGGTACGCCGCGAATCCCGCTACCCGGTATCGGAAATCCTCGCCAAGACCCCGGCGATTCCGTCCGGCTGTCAGTGGGGCATCTTCCTTCGCAACCACGACGAGCTGACCCTCGAAATGGTCACGGACGAAGAACGCGACTACATGTACGCGGAATACGCCAAGGACCCGCGGATGCGCGCCAATATCGGCATCCGCCGCCGGCTCGCCCCGCTCCTCGACAACGACCGCAACCAGATCGAGCTCTTCACGGCCCTGCTGCTGTCACTGCCCGGCTCGCCGATCCTCTATTACGGCGACGAGATCGGCATGGGCGACAACATCTGGCTCGGCGACCGGGACGCGGTACGCACCCCGATGCAGTGGACGCCGGACCGCAACGCCGGCTTCTCCTCCTGCGACCCCGGCCGGCTCTCGCTGCCGACGATCATGGATCCGGTCTACGGGTACCAGGTCACCAACGTCGAGGCGGCGATGAGTTCACCGTCCTCGCTGCTGCACTGGACCCGCCGGATGATCGAGATCCGTAAGCAGAACCCGGCGTTCGGACTCGGCAGCTACACCGAACTCCCCTCCTCCAACCCGGCGGTGCTCGCCTATCTGCGGGAATCGCCCGGCACCGGAGGCGCGGACGACGACCTGGTGCTGTGCGTGAACAACTTCTCGCGCTTCGCGCAGCCGACGGAGCTGGACCTCCAGGCCTTCAGCGGCCGGCACCCGGTCGAGCTGATCGGCGGCGTCCGTTTCCCGCCGATCGGCGAACTGCCGTACCTGCTCACCCTCGCGGGCCACGGCTTCTACTGGTTCCGCCTGCGCAGGAACCCTGCGTGAGCGCCGCCTGACGGAGCCGCCCCGCCCGGCACGGGCTCCCAGAAATCCGCCCGTACGCGGCCGCACGCGCGTACGGGCGTTTTTTGACCTTTCGCCCGGGCAGTCTCCCTACTGCCGCGCGGGCCGGGTGAGTCACCGGCGGGCCCCGGGTTCCAGGGGCCCGCCGCGCACAGCATGCAGCGCCACCCCCGACTCCGTCTGGGGGTACCCCCACCGCGCCGCCGCACAGTCAAGGCCGCATTCCGGGACACTTTGCGCTATCTGTCGTGTGCCCGGGGAAAGGACGCGACGCCATGTCGGACACCGCCTCGACCCGTGCCATCCGAAACACCCCTGACCGTCCGCTCGTCACCGCACCCGATCTGCTGTCCTCGCTCGTGCCCCTGCTCGCCGAATGGGTGCCGCGCCAGCGCTGGTTCGCCGGC
Source organism: Streptomyces sp. NPDC048483 (assembly GCF_040651455.1). Classification (NCBI taxonomy): domain Bacteria; kingdom Bacillati; phylum Actinomycetota; class Actinomycetes; order Kitasatosporales; family Streptomycetaceae; genus Streptomyces; species Streptomyces sp. NPDC048483. Next base: position 45,151 of record NZ_JBEZJZ010000033.1, on the reverse strand, counting down.
AAGGGACGGCTGATCACCGGATTCTCCCTGGTCTCGGCGACCGAACTGCTGCCGTGCACGGGCGAGGGCACCACACCGGGAATACTGCAGCTGCTCGTGCGCGCCCAGCAGTCGTCGCCGCCGAACCGGACAACCGTCGCGGGCGACTGCTATCAACTCCTGCTGGGCGTCCACCCCGCGCTGCCGCCGCAGCTGGCGCCCGCCGCGATCGGCCGCCCCTCCGGAGGCCCGCTGCGCGGCCGCAGCGTCTATGACGCGCTGCTCGACAACCGGTTGTGCGGGCTGCTGCTGGAGCGGCTGCGGGTGCCCGGCCGGATCGGCGCGCTGCGCTTCGGCCGCGAGCCGGGCACGGAGCTGCCCTCCGGGCTGCCGGCCCGGCCGATCGCCGTGGAACAGTCCAACTCCTCGGTCGTGTACGGGGATTCGTTCATCCTGAAAATCTTCCGGCGGATCGCGCCCGGCATCAACCCGGACCTGGAACTGCCCCGCGCGCTCGCCGACGCCAAGTGTGCGCGGGTGCCCGCGCCCGTGGCGTGGTTCGAGGCGGAGGCCGCCGAGGAGGGCGGCGAGGCGACCACGCTGGGCGTCCTCCAGCCGTATCTGCCGGGCTCCGCGGACGGCTGGCAGCTGGCGCTCAACGCGCTCGCCGTACGGGCCGACTTCACCGGCTCGGCACGGGCGCTCGGCCATGCCACCGCCGAGGTGCACACCGCCCTCGCGCAGACGCTGCCGACCACCGAACTGCACCGCCCGCAGCTGGCCGCGATCGCCGCCCGGATGAACGCCCGGCTGGAGGCCACCGCCCGCGCGGTACCCCTGCTGGAGCCCTACCGGCCCCGGCTGCGGGAGGCGTTCGACGCGCTCGCCGCCGTCGGCCGGGACGGGCACAGCTGGGCCGCCCAGCGCATCCACGGCGATCTGCATCTGGGCCAGACACTGCGCTCCGCCGACGAGGGCCGCTGGTCGCTGATCGACTTCGAGGGCGAACCGGCCCGCCCGCTGGCCGAACGGCGCCGGCCGCAGCCCGCGCTGCGCGATGTCGCCGCGATGCTGCGCTCCTTCGACTATGCGGCGCGCAGCGGCCCGGCCGGCGGCGACCCCTGGTCGCTGGAGTGGGCGCGCCGCACCCGCGACGCCTACTGCCTCGGCTATGCGGAGGCGGGCGGGCTCGACCCGAGCTCGGCGCCCGAGCTGATGCGCGCCTACGAGACCGACAAGGCCGTCTACGAGGTGCTGTACGAGGCCCGGCACCGGCCCGACTGGCTGGGCGTCCCGATGGCCGCCGTCCGGCGTCTGGCGGCGGGCGCCTGACCTCCATGTCTCCTGTGCCCCCCCGTACGCCTGCACCCCCGTGGTCCCCGTCCGTGGTCCCCGTCCCGCCCTTGCGATTCCTCCACTCCCCCGATTCCCGAGTTCCGGCCGATGCCCCGCACCGCCCCGAGGAGGCACTCACGTGACCGCCCGTCCGCCGTCCCGCCGTACCACCCCCGATCCCGCGCCCGGACCGCCCGAGCCCCGGACCGCGACCGCGACCGCCCGGGCAGCGAAACCCAAGGCCCCGAGCCGTGGCGTACGGGCCGCCGCCCCGCTCGGCGAGGAGGACCGGGGACGGCTGCTGGGCGGCTTCCATCACGATCCGCACGGGCTGCTCGGCGCACACCCGGTGCGCGGCGGGCTGCTCTTCCGGGTCCTGCGGCCGCACGCCAGGAGCGTCACCGTCGTGGCGAAGGGGCTGCGCGCGGCCCTGCACCCCGAGGGCGACGGGCTGTTCGCCGGGGTGCTGCCGCTGCGCAAGATCCCGGACTACGATCTGCTGGTCGAATACGACGACGGCACGGTGACCGTGCGCGATCCGTACCGCTTCCTCCCCGCGCTCGGCGAACTCGATCTGCACCTCTTCGCCGAGGGCCGGCACGAGCAGCTGTGGCGGGCGCTCGGCGCACGGACCATGGACCACCAGGGCGTGACCGGCACCCGCTTCACCGTCTGGGCGCCCAACGCCCAGGGCGTCCGGGTCGTCGGCAATCTCAACTTCTGGGACGGCACCGGGTATCCGATGCGGTCGCTGGGGTCGTCGGGCGTCTGGGAGCTGTTCGTGCCGGGCGTCGGCGAGGGCGAGCTCTACAAGTTCGAGATCACCCGGCCGGACGGCTCGAAGACCGTACGCGCCGACCCCATGGCCCGGCGGACCGAGTGCCCGCCCGCCAATGCCTCGGTCGTGGAGGAGTCGCACTACCGCTGGAAGGACGCCGACTGGATGGCACGGCGCGGCGAGCGCCCCGTGCACCGGGCACCGTTCTCCGTCTACGAGCTCCACCTCCCCTCCTGGCGCCCCGGCCTCACCTACCGCCAGCTCGCCGTCCAACTGCCCGCCTACGTCAAGGACCTGGGCTTCACCCACGTCGAGTTCATGCCGGTCTCCGAGCACCCCTTCGGCGGCTCCTGGGGCTACCAGGTCACCGGCTTCTACGCGCCCACCGCGCGGATGGGCACCCCGGACGACTTCAAGTACCTCATCGACGCGCTGCACCGGGCCGGTATCGGCGTGCTGATGGACTGGGTACCGGCGCACTTCCCGCGCGACGACTGGGCGCTGGCGGAGTTCGACGGGCGTCCGCTGTACGAGCCCCAGGATCCGGCACGGGCCGCGCACCCGGACTGGGGCACGCTGGAGTTCGACTACGGCCGCACCGAGGTCCGTAACTTCCTGGTCGCCAACGCCGTGTACTGGTGCGAGGAGTTCCATATCGACGGCCTGCGGGTGGATGCCGTCGCCTCCATGCTCTACCTCGACTACTCCCGCGAGGACGGCGGCTGGACCCCGAACATCCACGGTGGCCGGGAGAACCTCGACGCGGTCGCCTTCCTCCAGGAGATGAACGCGACGGTCTACCGCCGCTGCCCCGGCGTCGTCACCATCGCCGAGGAGTCCACCGCCTGGGACGGCGTCACCCGCGCCACGCACCACGTCGGGCCCGGCGGCTTCGGCGGTCTGGGCTTCGGCCTGAAGTGGAACATGGGCTGGATGCACGACTCCCTCGTGTACGTGTCCAAGGAGCCGGTGCACCGCAAGTACCACCACGGCGAGATGACCTTCTCCATGATCTACGCCTACTCCGAGAACTATGTGCTGCCGATCTCCCACGACGAGGTGGTGCACGGCAAACGCTCACTGGTGTCGAAGATGCCCGGCGACTGGTGGCAGCAGCGCGCCACCCACCGCGCCTACCTCGGCTACATGTGGGCCCACCCCGGCAAGCAACTCCTCTTCATGGGCCAGGAGTTCGCCCAGGGCGCCGAATGGGCGGAGAGCCATGGCCCGGACTGGTGGCTGCTGGATCCGTCGTACGAGGCGGAGCCGGACCACCGGGGCGTACGCGATCTCGTCCGCGATCTGAACCGCGGCTATACGGACGCGCCCGCGCTGTGGGAACGCGACACGGACCCGGCCGGGTTCTCCTGGATCGACGGCGACGCCGGCGAGGACAATGTCTTCTCCTTCCTCCGCTACGCCGCCGACGGCACCCCCCTGATCGCGGTCAGCAACTTCTCCCCCGTCGTCCGGCACGCCTACCGCCTCGGTGTGCCCTGCGAGGTCCCCGCCTGGCGCGAGGCCCTCAACACGGATGCGCTCCGCTATGGCGGCAGCGGGGTCACCAACCCGGAGCCCCTCAAGTCCGAGCCCACGCCGTGGAACAGCCGGGACGCCTCGCTTGCGGCCGTGCTGCCGCCGCTTGCCACGGTGTGGTTCCAGCCGGTCTTCTAGCTCCCCACGTTGTCGGCTTTCCCGCCGTGGGGGCTGGTCGCCGTTGCCGGTCCGCTGCGCTTTGCCGGGGCCCCACGTTGTTTTCTGCGGCGCCGCGGTGGTTTCTCGCCGTTGCGCCTGCGGCGGGCGTGGGTTTGTCGGGTGCGGTGACGGCCCTACACGGCTTCGCCGCTACGGTCCGGCCCCTCCCGTGGGTGGGTGGTGAGAGGCCGGTGGGGGCGGGCGTGGTCCCTCCAGTGCCCCATGACTGGGTCCACGGACAGCACCCGACCACGTACGCACACCCCCACCGGTCTTCCCCACCCACAACGGGGAGGGGCCGGGCCGCAGGACGGAGTCCGGAGGCCCGGTCCCGCAGCCGAACAGCCCCGCGCAAGCGGCACCGCCCGCCGCAGGCGCCACGGCGGGAAAGCCGGACGTCGGCCCAGGCAAAGCGCAGCGGACCGGCAACGGCGACAAACCCCCACGGCAGGACGGCCGAAAACGTGGGCCCCGACTCAGACCGTGGCGGACGGCTCCCGCGGATCCGTCGCCCCGCCGTCGCGCGGTGGGACCACCCCACCGGCGGCCGGGCCGGCCCCGGCCGCCGGCTCGTCGAACGGCACCCGGCCGGCCAGTACCTCGGACACCCGGGCCTTGTCGATCTCCTTGGTCCAGGTGCCGACCAGGACCGTGGCCACCGCGTTGCCCGCGAAGTTGGTCAGCGCCCGCGCCTCACTCATGAAGCGGTCGATGCCGACGATCAGGCCGACGCCGTCGACCAGTTCGGGGCGGTGCGACTGGAGTCCGCCCGCCAGCGTCGCCATGCCCGCGCCGGTGACCCCGGCCGCCCCCTTGGACGCGATGATCATGAAGACCAGGAGGGAGATCTGCTCGCCGAGGCCGAGCGGCTTGTCCATCGCCTCGGCGACGAAGAGCGAGGCCATCGTCAGATAGATCGCGGTGCCGTCGAGGTTGAAGGAGTAGCCCGTCGGGACCGTGATGCCGACCACCGGCTTGCTGACGCCCAGATGCTCCATCTTCGCGATCAGCCGCGGCAGCGCCGACTCGGAGGAGGAGGTCGACAGGATCAGCAGGAACTCCCGGCCCAGGTACTTCAGCAGGGCGAAGATGTTCACCCGGGCGACAAGGCGGAGCAGCGTACCGAGCACCACGATCACAAACAGCAGACAGGTGACATAGAAGCCGATCATGATGACCGCGAGGGACTTCAGCGCGTCCAGACCGGTCTCGCCGACCACCGCCGCGATGGCACCGAAGGCACCCACCGGCGCCGCCCACATGACCATGGCCAGTATCCGGAAGACCAGCTTCTGGAGGTGCCCGATGCCGCGCAGCACCGGCTCGCCCGCCGAGCCCATCGCCTGCAGGGCGAAGCCGGCGAGCAGGGCCACCAGCAGGGTCTGCAGCACCTTCTCCTGAGTGAAGGCGGAGACCAGGGTGGTCGGAATGATGCCGAGGAGGAAGTCCGCCGTGGACTCGCCGCCGCCCTCGGTCTGCGCCTGGCCGGCATGCCGGACCGACTCGGTCAGATGGAGCCCGGAGCCGGGCTCCAGGATGTTGCCGACGACCAGGCCGATGGCCAGCGCGACCGTCGACATCACCATGAAGTAGCCGAGTGCCAGCCCGCCGACCGCGCCGACCTTGGCGGCCTTACGGACCGAGCCGATGCCCAGCACGATGGTGCAGAAGATGACCGGCGAGATCATCATCTTGATGAGGTTGACGAACCCGGTGCCGAGCGGCTTGAGCTCGACGGCGACGCCGGGTGCGGCGAAGCCCACGATGATGCCGAGCAGCACCGCGCCGATCACTGCAAGGTAGAGAAAGTGGGTCCGGTCCCGCTTCTTGCGCGCGGACTCCTTGGTGATGCCCCCGGACGGCGGGGTCTGTGCAGCCACGGCTGCCTCCTCGGGTTACGGCTGTGCGCTGATCTGCGGCTCTGGTGCACAACAAGTCCCCGCGACTATGCACGCCGTTGTGGCGCCCGTCACCCTTACGTGCATTTCGTTCGCGCAAAAGTGACCGCACAGACGGTTACCGGGATGAGCGTGCAGACTGTTGTGTATGCAACTTCCCCGTCCCCGGCCGCCCCGGCGGCTGCGCGGCCCGCGCAGTCTGGCCGGGCAGCTGTTCGCCATGCAGGTGGTGCTGGTGGCGGCGGTGGTGGCGGGCTGCGCGCTGTTTGCGTATCTGAGCGCGCAGCGGCAGTCGGAGGAGACCGCGCGGCGGCAGACGACGGCGGTGGCCACCGCCGTCGCCGATTCCCCGGCGGTGGTGGCGGCGGCCCGTACGAAGGACCCGACGGCCGCGCTCCAGCCGTACGCCGAGCGGCTGCGGCGCGATGCGGGCGTCGACTTCGTGGTCGTGATGGCGCCGGACAAGACGCGCTGGACGCATCCGGAACCGTCCGCGATCGGCGGGAAGTACCTGGGGCACATCGGGCCCGCGCTGCGCGGCCGGATCGTCCCCGAGACGCATCTGGGAGTGCTCGGCCCGTCCGTACGGGTCGTCGCGCCGGTGCACGATCCCCGGCGCGGCGGGCGGATCACGGCGCTGGTCAGCGCCGGTATCACGGTCGAGACGATCAGCGCGCAGCTGCGGGACCAGGTGCTGGCGGTGATCGGGGTCGCGGCGGGCGCCCTGGCGCTCGGCGGGCTCGGGACGTATGTGATCAACGCCCGGCTGCGGCGGCACACCCACGGGATGAACGCCGCCGAGCTGGGCCGGATGCACGACTACCACCAGGCCGCGCTGCACGCCGTACGCGAGGGGCTGCTGATGCTCGACGGGCAGCGCAGGGTGGCCCTGATCAATGACGGCGGGCAGGAGCTGCTGGGGCTGTCGGAGGGCGCGGTGGGCCGGCTCGTCACGGAGCTGGGGCTGCCGCGGCCGCTGACCGAGGCGCTGCTCGCGCCCGGCCCGCGGGTCGACGAGCTGCATCTGACCGCCGAGCGGGTCCTGGTCGTCAACTCCTCGCCGGTCTCCGGCGGCGAGCGGCGCGGCAGTGTCGTGACCCTGCGCGACCACACCGAACTCCAGGCGCTTTCCGGTGAGTTGGACTCCGTACGGGGCTTCGCCGAGGCGCTGCGCTCGCAGGCGCACGAGGCCGCCAACCGGCTGCACACCGTCGTCTCGCTGATCGAACTGGGCCGGGCCGAGGAGGCGGTGGACTTCGCGACCGGCGAGCTGGAGCTGGCCCAGGCGTTGACCGACCAGGTCGTCGGCGCGGTCGCCGAGCCGGTGCTGGCCGCGCTGCTGCTCGGCAAGGCGGCGCAGGCCAACGAGCACGGCGTCGAGCTGACCCTGACCCCCGACAGCCGGATCGACGACGGGCTGCTGCCGCCCGGCCTGCCCGCCCGCGACCTGGTGACGGTGCTGGGCAACCTGATCGACAACGCCATCGACGCCGCCGCCCCGCCCCGAGCGGCGGTAGTCGTCTGTTCGGAGACCGCCTGCCGGGCGGGACCACCAACGGCCCCTGCCCCCGCCCACCGCGCCGCGGGGCGCCCGGCCGTACGGGTCACCGCGCGGGCGACGGACGGCGAACTGCTGCTGTGCGTCGCGGACAACGGGCCCGGGGTGGCCGCGGGCACCACGGAGGAGATCTTCCGGCGCGGCTGGTCCACCAAGGCCGGGCAGGGCCACGGCCTGGGCCTCGCCCTGGTGCAGCAGGCCGTACGCCGCAACCGCGGCAGCATCACCCTCGACCGGGCGCCGGAGGGCGGCGCACGGTTCACCGTACGGCTGCCGCTGCACCGGCCCGGCGCACGCGCCACCGGCGGGGACGCGACCGGCGGGGACGCCACCGGCGGGGACGCGACGAGAGGAGGTGCCCGGTGAGCACCCCCGACATCCGGGTCCTGGTCGTCGAGGACGATCCGGTCGCCGCCGACGCCCACGCCCTGTACGTCGGGCGGGTGCCCGGCTTCACCGTCTCCGGCACCGTGCACTCCATGGGCGATGCCCGCCGCCACCTCGACCAGCACGGCGTCGACCTGCTGCTGCTCGACCTCTACCTCCCCGACGGCCACGGGCTGCAGCTCGTACGGGCGCTGCGCGCGGCCGGGCACACCGCGGACATCATCGCCGTCACCTCGGCCCGTGACCTGACGATGGTGCGCGAGGGCGTCTCGCTCGGCGTGGTGCAGTACGTACTGAAGCCCTTCACCTTCGCCACCCTGCGCGACCGGCTCACCCGTTACGCCGCGTTCCGCGCCACCGCGGGCGAGGCCGGCAGCCAGGACGAGGTGGACCGGGCGATCGCCGCGCTGCGCGCGCCGCGGCCGGCCGCGCTGCCCAAGGGGCTGACCGCCGCCACCCTGCGCGCGGTGACCGATGCGCTGCGGGCCGCGGAGGGCGGGCTGACCGCGGCGGAGGCGGCCGCCGGTGTCGGGATCTCCCGGATCACCGCCCGCCGCTATCTGGAACATCTCGTCGAGAGCGGCCGGGCCGCGCGCGCCCCGCAGTACGGCCAGGTGGGCCGCCCGGAATTGCGCTATCGCTGGTCGGGCCATTGACCGACTGTGAGCGGTGACCTACTTTCGGCGGGCAACCCACCGTGGTTAGTGGCTAGTTGGAGGTCGTGCCGTGCGCCCCACCGCCCCGCTGATTCTGCTCACCGCCGCCATCCTGGCCGCCGGCTCGCTCACCGCCTGCGGCAGCGGGTCCGGGAGCGACCGGAACACCGTCAAGGTCGCCTTCATCAAGGACACCAACGGCAAGGTCCTGGTCCGCGACCAGTACATCGAGCTGGTGGCCCGGGAGTTCGAGAAGGCCAACCCCGGCAAGAAGGTCAAGCTCATCCCGATCCAGGCGTCGGAGAACGACTACTACACCAAGATCCAGCAGATGATGCGCTCCCCGAAGACCGCACCGGATCTGGTCTACGAGGACACGTTCCTGGTCAACTCCGACATCAAGGCCGGGCTGTTGCGCCCCCTTGACCCGTATCTGGCCACCTGGCACGACTGGGCGCAGTTCGAGCCGAGCGCGAAGACCGCGGCGAAGGCGCAGGACGGCAGGACGTACGGCGTCCCGGACGGCACGGACACCCGTGGGCTGTGGTTCAACAAGAAGATCTTCAAGAAGGCGGGGCTGCCGGCCGACTGGCGGCCGAAGAACTGGGACGAGGTGCTGGAGGCGGCCCGCACCGTCAAGGACAAGGTCCCCGGCGTCGTCCCCCTCAATGTCTTCACCGGCAAGGGCGCGGGCGAGGCCGCCGTGATGCAGGGCTTCGAAATGCTGCTGTACGGCACCGGCAAGGATCAGCTCTACGACCCCGGTACCAAGAAATGGGTCACCGGCAGCAAGGGCTTCAAGGACAGCCTGGAATTCCTCGACACCGTCTACCGGGAAAAGCTCGGGCCCGACGTCTCCGACGCCCTCAGCCCCAACATCCAGACAAATGTGGCCGCCGAACTGCTGCCCGAAGGGAAGCTCGCGATCGACCTGGACGGCTCGTGGCTCGGCCAGCAGTGGCAGAAGACGGGCGGCGGCAACCCCTGGCCCGAGTGGCCGGCCACGCTCGGGCAGGCACCGTTCCCCACCCAGCACGGCGCCCCGCCCGGCAAGGTCAGCCTGGCCGGCGGCTGGGTCTGGTCCGTACCGCAGAGGTCCCAACAGCCCGGCCTGGCCTGGAAGTTGATCAAAACTTTCCAGACGAGGAAGAACGCCCTGGAGTGGTGTGTGCGGGGCGCACAGATCGCGGTCCGCAAGGACGTCGCCGCCGACCCGCGCTATCTGAAGTCCGTCCCCCGCATCGGATTCTTCACCGGCCTGGTCAAGATCAGCCGCTACCGGCCCGCCCTGCCCGCCTACCCCAAGGTCTCCGCGGCCATCGGTGAGGCAATGGAGGCCGTCACCGCCGGCACCGCCACGCCCGGCCGGGCGGCCAAGGACTACGACGAGCAGCTGGCATCCCTCGTGGACGGCCGGACCGTCGCCAAGCCATGAGCGGCGACAAGTCCGCGCGCCCGGCGGTCCGTACGGCCGTGCTGCGCTGGTCCCCCCTCGCCCCCGCCACCGTCCTCCTGCTGCTCTTCCTCGCCGGCCCGATCGGCTACTGCGTCTACATCGCCTTCACCAACACCCAGCTGACCGGCCAGGAGTCGGCATCCTTCGTCGGCCTGGCCAACTTCCGCCGCGCCTTCGGCGACCGCAATTTCCTCAACGCGGTCGTCCTGACGCTGGTGTTCACCGTGCTCTCGTCGGTGCTCGGACAGAACACCCTGGGGCTGGCGCTGGCCGGGCTGATGCGGCGCGCCTCGCGGCCGCTGCGGTCCCTGACCGGCGCGATCGTGATCACCGCCTGGGTGATCCCGGAGATCGTCGCCGGCTTCCTCCTCTATACCTTCTTCGAGCGCCGCGGCACGCTCAACGCCCTGCTGGAGTGGCTCCATCTGCCCACCCAGAACTGGCTGTTCACGCTTCCCATCCTGGCGGTGTCGTTCGCCAACGTCTGGCGCGGCACCGCTTTCTCGATGCTCATCTACTCCGCGGCGCTCGACGGGATCCCCCGGGAGGTCACCGAGTCCGCCCAGGTGGACGGCGCGGGCGGGCCGCGGCGGCTGTGGCACATCACGCTGCCGATGATCCGCCGCTCCATCGGCACCAACCTGATGCTCAACACCCTCCAGACGCTCTCCGTCTTCGGCCTGATCTGGGCGATGACCCGCGGCGGGCCCGGCAACCGCAGCCAGACCCTCCCCGTGTTCATGTACGACCAGGCATTCCTGAAGTCCCTGATCGGCTACGGCACCGCGGTGGCGCTGCTGCTGCTCCTGGTGGGCGCGCTGTTCTCGGCCGTGTATCTGCGCCTGATGCGCGAGGAGGTCTGATGGACGGCCGCCCGGCCCCGAAGCGCCGACCGCCGGCCACCCGCCGGCCGCTGCTCACCCGCCCGACCGGCCGCCGCCTTGCCGCCGACGCGGCCCTGCTGGTCGTCGCGGCGGCCTTCGCGGTGCCGCTGGTCTGGCTGGTGCTGTCGTCGCTGAACACCGAGGCCACCCTGCGCGTCCGGCTGCCGGAGTCGCCCACCCTGCACAACTTCTCGGCGGTCATGAACGACGAGATCACCTTCACGCCGATGCTCAACAGCCTGCTGCTGTGCGGCGGCGCCACCCTGATCACGGTCGTCTGCGCGGCGCTGGCCGCCTACCCGCTCTCCCGGTTCCGCGCCCGCTTCAGCCGCCCGTACCTGCTGACCGTCCTGTTCTCGACATGTCTGCCGATCACCGCGGTGATGGTCCCGGTCTACGCCCTGTTCGTGCAGGTCAACCTGATCGACACCAGGTACGGCACGGCGCTGTTCCTGGCTGCCGCCCAGCTCCCGTTCGCCATCTGGCTGATGAAGAACTTCATGGACGGCGTCCCGAGGGCCCTGGAGGAGGCGGCCTGGACGGACGGCGCCTCCTGGTCGCAGACCCTGCTGCGGATCATCCTGCCGCTGATGGGCCCCGGCTTCACCGTCGTGTCGATCTACACCTTCATCATGATGTGGGGCAATTTCTTCGTCCCCTTCATGCTGCTGCTCTCCCCCGAACAGCTGCCCGCCTCCGTCAGCGTCTTCACTTTCTTCGGCAACGAGGGCAGCGTGGCCTTCGGGGAACTGGCCGCGTTCTCGATCCTTTACTCGACGCCGGTGATCCTGCTCTATGTGCTGATCGCGCGGCGACTGGGCGGCGGGTTCACGCTGGGCGGGGCAGTGAAGGGGTAGCGGACAGCTGCGATCCGTCACCCGTAGGAAGCTACGAGTTAACAACTTGTTCATATGCCCAATAGGTGGGAAAGCGCCACGTCACTTACCGTGTGCCAGTGAACACGCACGTCGGGGAGCCCCGCAGGCCCCCATTCAACGCCGAGGCCGCCCGCCGGTGCCGCGAGGCCCTCGGTATGACCCCCGCCCATGTGGCGTACGGGATGGCGGCCGCCTACGGCCTGCGGATCTCGCCCGCCATGGTGGCCTCCTGGGAGCGGGGTGACAGCGCCCCCACGGAAACCGAGCTGACCGCACTGGCGGGTGCGCTGTGGTGCGCGCCCGGGGAGCTGCTCGGGGCGCCCGGCACTCTGCGGGAGTACCGGCTGGCGGTCGGGCTGGCGGCGGCCGATCTGGCGCTGCGGATCGGCATGGACCAGCAGGCGTACGAGCAGCTGGAGGACGGCGGGAAGTGGACCGGCAACGAGCGCCAGGCCGCGGCGCTCGGCGAGGCGCTGGAGCTGCCGCTGCCCGCGCTGATCCGGTTCACCGGGCAGGACGCCAAGCTCACCGAGATGCTGACCAGCGCCGTCACCACGCGCTGGCAGGCCTATGTGCGGCCGGTCGGCAAGCTCGTACCGCTTCCCAAGGAGCGGATCCAGACCGTGCTGCGGGAGCTGCAGGACGACTATCAGGCGAGCATCACCGGCACGCTCAGCTGGGGCGACGGGGCCGGTTCCGAGGAATCCGGCAAGGCGGGGCGGGCGTTCCTCGACGGGATCCTGGCGGCGTTCTGGGAGCGGATCGAGGGGCGGCGGTCCTGAGGACGCCGGGACCGGCGCCGGGGCCGACCGCGATGCCGACCCTGAGACGGACCCTGAGATTCTGCGCCGCGGCGTATCGGCCGAAGGTCAGACGCGGGTCCCCCCACGGTAGGACGCACGGGGCCGGCGTCGCACCTGCGGCCGGTCCGGCATTGGGTCCCTCGGACTGACGACCGGGCTGACCTGCGGATTCGAGAATAGGGACATCGATTCGACCGTCACCGTTCAGGAGTCCCCGTGTCCCACGCGGCCGCTGTTTTTCCCGGTTCCCCCGGTTCCCCCGGTTCCCCCGGTTCCCCCGGTTCCCTTGCTTCCCCCACCTCCACCGTCGCCGCCCGCGCCACGGACCTGAGCAAGCTCTACGGCGAGGGCGAGACGCGCGTGGTCGCGCTGGACTCCGTCTCCGTCGAGTTCGGCAAGGCCCGGTTCACCGCGATCATGGGCCCGTCCGGCTCCGGCAAGTCCACGCTGATGCACTGCATGGCGGGGCTGGACGGCATCTCCGCCGGCTCCGCCCGGATCGGCGACACCGAGCTGGCGTCGCTGAACGACCGGCAGTTGACCCGGCTGCGCCGCGACAAGATCGGCTTCATCTTCCAGGCGTTCAATCTGCTGCCGACCCTGACCGCACTGGAGAACATCACGCTGCCGATGGACATCGCGGGCCGCCGGCCCGACCGCCAGTGGCTGGACACCGTCATCGACACGGTGGGCCTGTCCGGACGGCTGTCGCACCGGCCGGCGCAGCTCTCGGGCGGCCAGCAGCAGCGGGTAGCGGTCGCGCGGGCGCTGGCCGCCCAACCGGAGATCATCTTCGCGGACGAGCCGACCGGCAATCTCGACTCCCGGTCCGGCGCCGAGGTACTGGGCTTTCTGCGCGAGTCGGTCCAGGCGATGCAGCAGACCGTGGTGATGGTCACCCATGACCCGGTCGCCGCGGGCTATGCGGACCGGGTGGTCTTCCTCGCCGACGGCCGGATCGTCGAGGAGCTGCACGAGCCGACCGCCGACGCCGTCCTGGACCGCATGCGGCTGTTCGACTCCAAGGGCCGTACGAGCTGACGCGGGCGCGCCCCGCCCCGTACCGCACCCGCCGACCCCGGCTCCCGCCTCCGCCTCCGCGCACCCGGACTCCACGACTCCAGGACTGACACCACCACCATGCTGCGAACCGCCCTGCGCAACGTCCTTGCGCACAAAGCCCGATTGATGATGACCGCGCTCGCGGTCCTGCTCGGCGTCGCCTTTGTCGCCGGCACCCTGATCTTCAGCGACACCGTCGGCGAGGCGGTCAAGAACGCCTCCGCCAAGAACCTCAAGGATGTCGCCGTCTCCGTCCAGGCGACCAGCGACCCCGAAGCGCCCGACGCCGCCGGCGCGGACAAGGACGGCAAGCGGGCCACCGCCCTCGACAACAAGCTGGCGGACCGGATCCGGGCGCTGCCCGGGGTGGCCTCCGTACGGTCCGATGTCACCGGCGAGGCGACCCTCGCGGGCAAGGACGACCAGCCGGTCGGGAACGGCTGGCAGAACCGCGCGGTCAACTACCAGCCGGGCAAGGACGGCAAGGACAGCCGCTATCCGCTGGCGGCGGGGCGCGGTCCGGCCAACGGGAAGGAAATGGCGCTGGCCGAGAGCACGGCCAAGGCCGCCGGGTACCGCATCGGCGACACCGTCCGGTTCGCGACCGACGGGCCGGTGCTGACGAAGAAGCTGGTCGGGCTCGTCGCGACGGACGACCCGCAGGTGACCGCGGGCGGCAGTCTGGCGCTGTTCGACACCGCCACCGCGCAGCAGCTCTTTCTGCATCCGGGGCAGTTCGACGAGCTGGTGGTGGCGGCCACGCCCGGCACCGACCAGCGGGCGCTGACCGCGAAGGTCCGCGAGCTGCTGCCCAAGGACCGCGCCGAGGCGACCAGCGGCAGTGAACTCGCCGCCCAGCAGGCCAAGATGATCGCCCAGCAGAACAGCGCGCTGAGCAAGACCCTGCTGACCTTCGCCGGGATCGCCCTGTTCGTCGGGGTGTTCATCATCGCCAACACCTTCACCATGCTGATTTCCCAGCGCAGCCGTGAGATCGCGCTGCTGCGCGCGGTGGGCGCCTCGCGCCGGCAGGTCGTGCGCTCGGTGCTCGCCGAGGCGGGGCTGCTCGGGCTGATCTCCTCGGTCGTCGGCTTCGCGCTCGGCCTCGGGATCGCGGTGGGGCTGCGGGCGGTGCTCGACGCCAATGGCGCAGGCTTCCCGGACGGGCCGGTCATCATCACGCCGCCCACGGTGCTGGCCGCGCTCGCCGTCGGTGTCGTGGTGACCGTACTGGCCGCCTGGCTGCCGTCCCGCAAGGCCGCGAAGATCGCTCCGGTCGAGGCGCTGAGCACCGTCGAGGCGCCGCCCGCGCCGCGCAGCCTGGTCGTGCGCAACTCCCTCGGCGCGGTGATCACCGGCCTGGGCGTCGCGGTCATGCTCTGGGTCTCCACCCTGGATTCCAGCGACGATCTGCCGCTCGCCATGGCGGGCTCGATGCTCACGCTCATCGGCGTGATCATCCTGGCGCCGCTGCTGTCCCGGCCGCTGGTGTCGCTGGCCGGGCTGGTCACCACCCGGCTGTTCGGCATCGGCGGCAAGCTGGCCAAGGAGAACGCGCTGCGCAATCCGCGCCGTACGGCCGCCACCGCGTCCGCGCTGATGATCGGCCTCACCCTGATCACCGGGATGACGGTCGTCGGGAACTCCGCGCAGCGCGGCATGGACAAGATGGCGGCCAGCGATCTGACGGCCGACTACAAGATCGAGACCGCGACGTATGTCGGGCTGGACCCCGAGCTGTCCAAGAAGGTGGCCAAGCTCCCCGGAGTCGAGGCGATGGCCGCCTTCCAGGGGACGGGCATCAGCAGCGACGGCGGCTTCGGCTATCTGCGCGGCACCGACCTCTCTCAGATCGACAAGGTCACCCGGATCTCCTTCAAACAGGGCTCGCTGGACGCGGTCCGGGCCGGCGGGATGGCGATCTCGCAGACCTGGGCCAAGCAGCACGGCTGGCAGGCCGGTGATGTGGTGAATGCCGAGTTCAACGACAAGAAGAAGGCGAAACTGAAGATCGCCGCGGTCTACGCGGACAACGAGACGCTCGGCGACGGCTTCGCCGACATGTCCCTGCTCGGCCCGCACGCGGACCGGGCCAAGTACGACGAGCTGCTGGTCAAGACCACCGGCGGCGGCTCCCCTGAGCTGGTCAAAGAGATCCGGCACGCGCTCGGCGACAGCCCGCTGCTGAAGATCCAGAACCACGACGACATGCGCAAGGAGAACGCCGGGCAGATCGACACCATTCTGAACATGGTCTACGGCCTGCTGGGCATGGCCGTGATCATCGCGGTGGTCGGCGTCGTCAACACCCTGGCGATGTCGGTGTTCGAGCGGACCCGGGAGATCGGGATGCTGCGCGCGATCGGGCTGGCGCGCAGCGGCATCAAGCAGATGGTGCGGCTGGAGTCGGTGGTCATCTCGCTGTTCGGCGCGGTCCTCGGCATCGGCGTGGGGATCTTCCTGGCCTGGGCCGGCGGCAGCCTGGTCGGGTCGTCGTTCCCCACGTACGAGATGGTGCTGCCCTGGGGCCGGCTCGGCCTGTTCCTGCTGATCGCGCTGGTCGTGGGGGTGCTGGCCGCGCTGTGGCCGGCCCGCCGGGCCGCCCGGCTGAACATGCTGGAGGCCATCGGCGCGCAGTAGGCCCGTAGGGCACCGGCCCGTAACGCACCAGAAGGCGGCGCGCCCACCGGCGCGCCGCCTTCCGTGTGGTGATGCGGAGTCAGAAGACCGACTCGGCCTCGTCCATCCGGTTCGCCGGCACCGTCTTCAGCTCGGTGACCGCCTCCGCCAGCGGCACCATCGTGATGTCCGTGCCGCGCAGCGCGGTCATCCTGCCGAAGTCGCCGCGGTGCGCGGCCTCGACGGCGTGCCAGCCGAAGCGGGTGGCGAGGACGCGGTCGTAGGCGGTGGGGGTGCCGCCGCGCTGGACGTGTCCGAGGATGACCGGGCGGGCCTCCTTGCCCAGACGCTTCTCCAGCTCATGGGCGAGGGCGTTGCCGATGCCGGAGAACCGCTCGTGGCCGTAGAGGTCGATGGCGCCCTTCTTGTAGTCCATGGTGCCGGGGGCCGGGTGGGCGCCCTCGGCGACGCAGACCACGGCGAACTTCTTGCCCCGGGCGAAGCGTTCCTCGACCATCGCGACCAGGTCGTTGACATCGAATCCCCGCTCCGGCAGGCAGATGCCGTGGGCGCCGCCGGCCATCCCGGACTCCAGCGCGATCCAGCCCGCGTGCCGGCCCATGACCTCGACGACCATCACGCGCTGATGCGACTCGGCGGTGGTCTTGAGGCGGTCGATGGCCTCGGTCGCGACGCCGACGGCGGTGTCGAAGCCGAAGGTGCGGTCGGTGGAGGAGATGTCGTTGTCGATGGTCTTGGGCACACCGACGACCGGGAGCCCGGCGTCCGAGAGCATCCGGGCGGCGGTGAGGGTGCCCTCGCCGCCGATCGGGATCAGGACGTCGATGCCGTAGTCCTTGGAGTGGTCCTTGGCGTCCTCGCAGGCCTCCTGGAGCCGGGCGCGCTCCAGCCGGGACGAGCCCAGGATGGTGCCGCCGCGGGCGAGGATGCCGCTGACCGCCTCGAGGTCGAGTTTGCGGAAGCGGCCGTCGAGCAGGCCGGCGAAGCCGTCCTCGAAGCCGATGACCTCGTCGCCGTGGCCGGTGAGGGCGCGGTGGACAACAGACCGGATCACAGCGTTCAGGCCGGGGCAGTCGCCGCCTGCGGTGAGGACTCCGATACGCATCGTGCTGTGTCTCCTGTGCTCGCTGTCGGTTCCTGACCCGGTCCGATTGTTTCACGGTCGGACCGGCTCCGGGCTCACACACCGGCCCCACCCCTACTGTCCCCGTCCCGGCCGGACAAGGGAAACTGGAGGAGCGACCTAGCCACACCCACAGGTATTGTCAAGAGGGGCAAGCCCACAATAATGGCTGAATTTGACCTTGCGAGCAGGGACGGAGAGCACGCGTGACGCGCAGCGTGTACGTGACCGGGATCGACCGAGGAGACGGCCGCCAGGTCATCGAGCTGGGAGTCATGGAGCTCCTGACCCGCCATGTCGACCGGGTGGGCGTCTTCCGCCCGCTGATGCACAGCGACGGACCCGACCGGCTCTTCGATCTGCTGCGGGCCCGGTACCGGCTCGCCCAGTCCCCCGACACCGTATACGGCATGCGGTACGACGAGGCCGCCGCCCTCCAGGCCGAACGCGGCACCGACGAGCTGGTCTCCCGGCTCGTCGACCGCTTTCACGCGGTGGCCAGGGAGTACGAGTACGTCCTGGTCCTCGGCTCGGACTACGCCGACACCAACCTCCCGGCCGAACTGGCCCTCAACGCCCGCCTCGCCAATGAATTCGGCGCCGCGGTGCTGCCCGTCGTCGGCGGCCAGGGCCAGGAGGCCGATTCGATACGCGCCGAGGCCCGTAACGCCTACCGCGCCTACGCCTCGCTGGGCTGCGACGTCGTCGCCATGGTCGTCAACCGGGTCGCCCCCGAGCTGCGTACCGCCGTCGTCGACCGGCTCGCCGCGCGCCTGCCGGTGCCCTGCTACGCGCTCCCCGAGGAGGGCTCGCTCTCCGCACCGACCGTCGCCCAGATCGTGCACACCCTCGGCGCCGAGGTGCTGCTCGGCGACGACTCCGGGCTCGCCCGGGACGCCCGTGACTTCGTCTTCGGCGGCGCCATGCTGCCGACCTTCCTCAAGGCGCTGACCCCCGGCTGCCTGGTGATCACCCCCGGCGACCGCGCCGACCTGGTCATCGGCTCACTGGCCGCGCACAGCGCCGGCGCCCCCCCGATAGCCGGCGTGGTGCTCACCCTCGACGAGAAGCCCGGCCCCGACATCATGGCGCTGGCCGAGCGGCTGGCCCCCGGCACCCCGGTCGTCTCCGTACCCGGCGGGTCCTTCCCGACCGCGGGCGAGCTGTTCGCCATCGAGGGCAAGCTGAACGCCGCCTCGCCGCGCAAGGCGGAGACCGCGCTCGGCCTGTTCGAACGGCATGTGGACACCGTGGAGCTGACGAACCGTATCTCCGTCGCCCGCTCCGGCCGGGTCACGCCGATGATGTTCGAGCACGAGCTGATCGAGCGCTCCCGCTCCGGCCGCCGCCGCGTCGTCCTGCCCGAGGGCAGCGAGGAGCGGGTGCTGCGCGCCGCCGATGTGCTGCTGCGCCGCGACGTCTGCGACCTCACCCTGCTGGGCGAGGAGGAGTCGATCCGCAAGCGCGCCGCCGACCTCGCCATCGACCTGGCGGGTGCCCAGATCATCGACCCGCAGACCTCCGAGCTGCGCGAACGGTTCGCCGAGCTGTATGCGAAGCTGCGCGCCCACAAGGGCGTCAGTTACGAGCTGGCCTACGACGTCGTCGCGGATGTCTCGTACTTCGGCACGCTGATGGTGCAGGAGGGCCTGGCCGACGGCATGGTCTCCGGCGCGGTGCACTCCACCGCCGCGACCATCCGCCCGGCCTTCGAGATCATCAAGACCATGCCGGGCGCCCAGATCGTGTCGTCCGTCTTCTTCATGTGCCTGGCCGACCGGGTCCTGGTCTACGGCGACTGCGCGGTCAACCCGGACCCGAACGCCGAGCAACTGGCGGACATCGCCATCCAGTCGGCCACCACCGCCGCCCAGTTCGGCGTCGAGCCGCGGATCGCGATGCTCTCGTACTCCACCGGCACCTCCGGCTCCGGCGCGGACGTCGACAAGGTCCGCAAGGCCACCGAGATCGTCCGCGAGCGGCGCCCGGACCTGCTGGTCGAGGGGCCGATCCAGTACGACGCGGCGGTGGACTCGGCGGTCGCGCAGACCAAGCTCCCCGACTCCGACGTCGCCGGCAAGGCCACCGTGCTGATCTTCCCGGACCTCAACACCGGCAACAACACCTACAAGGCCGTCCAGCGCTCGGCCGGTGCGGTCGCCGTCGGCCCGGTCCTGCAGGGTCTGCGCAAGCCCGTCAACGACCTCTCGCGCGGCGCCCTCGTCCAGGACATCGTCAACACCGTCGCCATCACCGCCATCCAGGCCCAGGGCGCCCGGCCCGGCGCCGGACACTCCGCCTGACCTCCCCTCACCGGAAAGCCGTACATGACTGCCACCGCCTCCCGCGTCCTCGTCCTCAACTCCGGCTCCTCGTCGGTGAAATACCAGCTGCTCGACATGACCGACGGCACCCGGCTCGCCGTCGGCCTGGTGGAGCGGATCGGTGAGGAGACCTCGCGCCTGGCCCACACCCCGCTGGCCACCGGCGGCGACAAGCGTGAGACCGAGGGCCCGATGGCCGACCACGGGGCCGCGCTGAAGGCCGTCGCCGCGGAGCTGGCCGCCGACGGGCTCGGCCTCGACTCCCCGGAGCTGGCCGCGATCGGGCACCGGGTGGTGCACGGCGGGCTGAAGTTCACCGAGCCGACCGTGATCGACGATGCGGTCCTCGAGGAGATCGAGCGGCTGGTGCCGGTCGCGCCGCTGCACAACCCGGCGAACATCACCGGCATCCGGACCGCCCGGGGCCTGCGCCCCGACCTGCCGCAGGTCGCGGTCTTCGACACCGCCTTCCACACCACGATGCCGGAGTACGCGGCCCGCTACGCCATCGACGTCGAGACCGCCGACGCGCACCGCATCCGCCGCTACGGCTTCCACGGCACCTCGCACGCCTATGTCTCCCGCAGGACGGCGGCGCTGCTGGGCAAGGCGCCGCAGGACGTCAATGTGATCGTCCTCCACCTGGGCAACGGCGCCTCCGCGTCGGCCGTCCAGGGCGGCCGGTGCGTGGACACCTCCATGGGCCTGACCCCGCTGGAGGGCCTGGTCATGGGCACCCGCTCCGGTGACATCGACCCGGCGGTCACCTTCCACCTCAAGCGAGTGGCGGGGATGTCGGAGGACGATGTCGATGTGCTGCTCAACAAGAAGAGCGGGCTGATCGGGCTCTGCGGCGACAACGACATGCGGGAGATCCGGCGCCGTATCGACGAGGGCGACAAGCGGGCGAAGCTCGCGTTCGACATCTACATCCACCGGCTGAAGAAGTACATCGGCGCCTACAGCGCGGTGCTCGGCCGGGTCGACGCGGTCGCCTTCACCGCGGGCGTCGGCGAGAACGCCGCCCCGGTGCGGGAGGCCGCCATCGCCGGCCTGGAGGAGATGGGCATGGCCGTGGACGCAGCGCTGAACGCCGTACGGTCCGACGAGCCCCGGCTGATCTCGCCCGAATACGCCCGGGTTGCGGTCGCCGTGGTGCCCACCGACGAGGAACTGGAGATCGCTCAGCAGACATACGCCCTGGTCAACGCCTAGGCGTTGGTGTTTCCGCCTACCGGAATATTCCGCTCCGAAACAAACCGATAGGATTAAGCCATGCGCCGTTCCAAAATCGTCTGCACCCTGGGCCCTGCCGTCGACTCCTTCGATCAGCTCAAGACGCTGATCGAGGCCGGTATGAACGTGGCCCGTTTCAACATGAGCCACGGAACCCACTCGGAGCACGAGGAGCGGTACCACCGCCTCCGCAAGGCTCAGGAGGAGACCGGCCGCGCCATCGGCGTGCTGGCCGACCTCCAGGGCCCCAAGATCCGGCTGGAGACCTTCGCCGACGGGCCGGTGGAGCTGGTACGCGGCGACGAGTTCGTCATCACCACCGAGGACGTGCCCGGCGACAAGACCATCTGCGGCACGACCTACAAGGGCCTGCCCGGTGACGTCTCCAAGGGCGACCCGGTCCTGATCAACGACGGCAACGTCGCCCTCCAGGTCGTCGAGGTCGACGGCCCCAAGGTGCGCACCATCGTCATCGAGGGCGGGGTCATCTCCGACCACAAGGGCATCAACCTGCCCGGCGCCGCGGTGAACGTCCCGGCACTGTCCGAGAAGGACATCGACGACCTCAAGTTCGCCCTGAACATGGGCTGCGACATGGTCGCGCTGTCCTTCGTCCGGGACGCCAAGGACGTCCAGGACGTGCACCGCGTCATGGACGAGGTCGGCCGCCGGGTCCCGGTCATCGCCAAGGTCGAGAAGCCGCAGGCGGTCAACAACATGGAAGAGGTCGTGATGGCGTTCGACGCCGTCATGGTCGCCCGTGGTGACCTGGCGGTGGAGTATCCGCTGGAGAAGGTCCCGATGGTGCAGAAGCGCCTGGTGGAGATGTGCCGCAGGAACGCCAAGCCGGTGATCGTGGCGACCCAGATGATGGAGTCGATGATCACCAACTCGCGGCCGACCCGCGCCGAGGCGTCCGACGTCGCCAACGCCATCCTCGACGGCGCGGACGCGGTCATGCTCTCCGCGGAGTCCTCGGTCGGCGCCTACCCGATCGAGACCGTCAAGACGATGTCGAAGATCGTCGAGGCGGCCGAGGAGGAGCTGCTGTCCAAGGGCCTGCAGCCGCTGGTGCCCGGCAAGAAGCCGCGTACGCAGGGCGGTGCGGTGGCCCGCGCGGCGTGCGAGATGGCGGACTTCCTCAACGGCAAGGCGCTGGTGGCCTTCACCAAGTCCGGTGACACCGCCCGCCGGCTCTCCCGCTACCGCGCGGCCCAGCCGATCCTGGCCTTCACCACCGAGGCCTCCACCCGCAACCAGCTGGCGCTGAGCTGGGGCGTGGATGCCTTCGTCGTCCCGCACGTCGACAACACCGACGCGATGGTCGACCTGGTGGACGCCGAGCTGCTCCGGCTCAAGCTCTACAGCAAGGGCGACACCATGCTGATCACCGCCGGTTCGCCCCCCGGCGTCCCCGGCACCACCAACATGGTGCGGGTGCACCACCTGGGCGGCCAGAGCGCCTGACGGACGCCCGGCACGACGAAACGGCTGTGGGCCGCCCCCCTCAGGGGGGCGGCCCACAGCCGTTTTCCGCCGGTTCTCCCGGTCAGTCCTCGATGGTCACATGCATGCCCGGGACGTGGAGGTTACCGCCGAACTGGCCCGCCTGGTCCAGCTTCACCTTGGTGAAGTAGGCGAACGAGACATTGATCGGCGGCGGGTGCTCCGGGTCGAACACGATCGGGATCAGGCCGAAGAGGTTGCCCTGCAGCCGCTCGGTGTACAGGGTCACCTTGCCACCGCGGATCGTGGACGTGGACCCGGGTGTGGACCGGACGTGGTACTTCTTGCCGGATGCCGGGTCGTCGACGATCTGGTGCAGATCGCCGATGTCGATGGTGTCGGCGGTGAACTTCAGAGCCTGCTTGGTCTGGCCGTTCTGCGTGGTGACATTGACGACGCCCGCGTAGTCCAGACCGCGCAGGGTGAGCCCGCTGGACTCCAGGTGCCAGGGGGCATCGGGCAGGGTGACGGGCGTCTGCTCGTCCTTGCCCTTCTGCGTGTTCTTGACGACACAGGGGAACGCCTTCTTGCCGTCGGCATCCTGGCCGTCCAGTCCGCCGCCGGGCAGGGCGTTGTCCACCGTGCCGATGCCGCCGTGGACGGTGTCGTTGGCCGCGCGGGCCGGGTCCTTGACGGCCCTGGTGGCGCCGTCCTTGAGACCGTTGAGCGTGTCCGAGACCTTGTCGGTCCCGGACCCGGATTCCTTGGCAGTGGAGTCCTTGGCCGTGGAGTCCTGGGACGCGGACGGCGACGGGCTCGGCGTGGCCGCCGGCTCCTCGGACTCCTTGTCGTCCGGGGTGAAGACGTCCTTGACCTTCTCGCCCAGACCGGCCAGACCACCCAGCAGACCTCCGCCGTCGTCCTTCGTCTCCTCGGAGGCCGACGGCGACGGGGTCGCGGAGCCGGAGGGCTCGTCGGTCTTCGCGGAGCCGGAGGGCGTGGGCTCGGGCGACTTGCCCGCGTCCGGGGTGGCCGAGGGCGAGGCGGAGGGCTTGGCGGACGGCTTGGCGGCGTCCTCCTTGGCCTTCGCGTCCTCCTTGGCCTTGGCCTCTTCCTTGGCCTTGGCGTCCTTCTGCTCCACCTTGTCCGGGGCAGTGACGCACGGGCCGTCCTTGTACGGACTCTTGGGCGCAGGCTTGGCTATCGCCATCTGGGGCGTGAGCCCCATTCCCATGAGTACGGCGGACGGCATGGCGGCGATGGCTATCGCCTTGCCCGCGGGCACGTGGAGCCGAGTCAGCAGCGGCTTCCTCGGCGCCGCGTGCCGCGGCCCGGTTCTCTGCCCGGCGGCTGCGTTGTCGTGCAGCTCGTCACCCGGCACGGTGCCTCCCGTTCGTTCCGTTGGTCGGGCTCGTTCCTGACAGGTCGTCCAGTCCGAAGCCCAACCCGGAACCGCCGCCGGTGGCCGGTGCGGAGTTCGTGGCGACCACCGGTCCGGCGATCACATCGCGGGCCGGCTCACCTGCATCACCCTCGGCCTTCGGCTCGCCCGGTGCCCAGGCCACGGCCAGCGCACCGCCGAGCAGCCCCATCAGGTAGCCGATCAGGAAGCCGCCGAAGTTGGAGACGACCAGGGAGACCAGGGAGAGCAGGATCGCCGCCACACCCGCGAAGACCCGCGAGACGGGCTGGAACCACATGGTGAGACCGAGCACGACCAGCAGTACGCCGATGATCAGCGAGCCGGCGCCGGCAGTGGTCGCCATGCTGAGGGTCATGCCACCGAGCGAGAGATGCGCGTAAGGGAAGTACATGATCGGGACCCCGCCGAGCAGAGCCAGCAGGCCGCCCCAGAACGGACGGCGGCCGCGCCATTCCTGGAACGAATGACGCTTGTGGCCGATGGTCTCGATCAGCCGTGGTCGCGTGTCGGCGCTCATGTTGTACAGCTCCTCGGGACTGGCAAATCGGTGGTACTGAGCTCGAGTGCTACATGGTGCAACCGGCGTACGGGCACGGGGCACGGCGCTGGCCGCCGTACAGCTCACCCCGCGCCCGCACGCTCAGTGCGTCAGTAGCACTCGTTCTTGCCCTTGGCGACGCTCATCTTCAGGCCGCTGAGCTTGAACGTGCCGGCCGTGGTGGCCCAGGCGCGCTGCTTGACATTGGTCAGCGTGGCCGACTCGGCCTGCTGGGCGAACGAGCCGGGGTCGGCCTTGTCGCCCTTGTGCATGCCCGGACCCTTGGTCGTCGAGCCCGCAGCAACACCGATGTCGATGTTGTTGAAGGTCGCGTCCGCGTCCAGCTGATCCAGATCGATGTAGAGGTTCTTGGCCTCCACCGGGGTGCCGCCGCCACCGGCGGTCAGCTTCATCGACACATCGCCGAACACCGGGACCGGCACGACGACGGACTGGCACAGGTTCTTGATCTTGGCGCTCGAGAACCCCGAGACCGCCACCGGGACCTGCTTGCCGCCCTTCTGGGCGTCAATGGCTCCGTACTGCACGAACCCGGTGCCGTCCAGGCGCTCGGTAGCAACCTTGAACTGCTGGCCGGACACGCTGAACGATGCCGCGAGCGCGCCCTGCGAGAGGGCTACACCGATCGCTGCCGTCGCAGCAACGCTCGGCACCATGACGACGGCGAACCGCTTCCATCTGGTCCCGCCACGAGCCAGGGACTCCATGACTTTCCTCCTTCTCGGACGTACATCTCCGGTACCCGCCCTCTCAGTTGAGAGCAGCCGCACCTGGGATGGGAGAAGTGCTACGTCCTCGGGAAGGAGAGCGCCCGACCTCGGAGGCGTTGTTGCGTTCCGATGACCGGCGATCACCCCCGAGCGACAACCACTGGCCACGCTCTCGCGCAACCGCACTGGACAGGCCCTGCCGGATGGGGCAGAGACCCCCCTGTCCAAGGCCGGCGCTCACTGCCGCCGGCCACTCGGTGGGGACCCAAGTACCCCGCGGCTCCGACCGGATGCCGGGCTGCGGGAAGGGACCGAGCGTGGCCGATCGTCGTGCATTCGGAGCCGCCGCACAAGGGGCTCGTTACTTGCGGGTAACGGACCGATAACCGAGCCGCGACGCACTGAAACCGGACGGCCACACACCGTCGCACTGACGGTGACGGAACATCGGGCAATTACGGTCACAACACCGCAAGAATGGCGGCCGGACTTACTCCAAGTAACAGCGCCTACGATTACCAAGATTTGGTAAAGCGTAGGCGCCATTCCGTTTGGCGAGACACCTCGAGGAAGGTGTGAAGGTCAGACGGGTCCGGCCGGAGCCGGCCCGTTCACCCGAGCGTGGGTCAGAACAGCACGCGGGCCAGGGCGGTGCGCCCGGCGGTCACCCTCGGGTCATCCGCACCGATCACCTCGAACAGCTCCAGCAGCCGCACCCGCGCGGCCTCCCGGTCCTCACCCGAGGTCCGCTTCACCGCGTCGACCAGCCGCCCGAAGGCGTCCTCGACATGCCCGCCGATCAGGTCGAGGTCGGCGGCGCGGATCTGCGCCTCGACGTTCGCCGGGTTCTCCGCGGCCTCCCTGCGCACCGCCTGCGGGTCCAGGTCCTGCACCCGGCGCAGCAGCTCGGCCTGCGCCAGGCCCAGCTTGGCCTCCGGGTTGGCCGGGTCGTCGGCGAGCACGTTCTTGTACGCCTGGATGGCGCCGCCGAGGTCGCCGGAGTCCAGCGCCTGGCTCGCCGCCTCCAGCAGCGCGTCGTACGGGCCGACCGGCTCCGGCGCCGCCGCGGCCTCCTCCGGGCCCTGCTCGGCGGCGTCGACCGGCGCGCCCACGATGCCGAACTGCTGCTCGGCGGCCTGCACCAGCTGGTCCAGCACCTGCCGGATCTGGGCCTCGGGGGCGGCGCCCTGGAACAGCGGGATGGGCTGGCCGGCGACCACCGCGAAGACGGCCGGGATGCCCTGCACCCCGAACTGCTGGAAGAGCGTCTGGTTGGCGTCGACGTCGATCTTGGCGAGTACGAACTTCCCGGCGTACTCGGTGGCGAGGCGCTCCAGCAGCGGACCCAGCTGCTTGCACGGCTCGCACCACTCGGCCCAGAAGTCGATGACGACCGGAACCTCGGTGGAGCGCTGCAGGATGTCCCTTTCGAACCCTGCCTCGTCGACGTCGAACACCAGGCGGGCGCCGCCCGCGGGTGCCTGACCGGTACGGGCCGCCTCGGCGCGCGCGTGCTCGGCCTTCTGCTTCGCTTCCCCGGCCGCCTTCACCGCTGCGAGGTCGACGACTCCACTCATGGACATGTTGCGTGGCTGCATGAGTCCATCCTCCCCCCTGGGCGCCTTGTTCCGAAAAGCGATGCGGAAATTACGGCGGGATGGCACCGTCGTGCCTGCCGTCGCAGCTGCCGCCGGGCACCCCCACCGCACGTCCGCCCCGCCGGAATGCGGACGTACGTCCGGGAAGGTGCCC
This sequence comes from Streptomyces sp. NPDC048483, assembly GCF_040651455.1. Lineage (NCBI taxonomy): Bacteria > Bacillati > Actinomycetota > Actinomycetes > Kitasatosporales > Streptomycetaceae > Streptomyces > Streptomyces sp. NPDC048483. The sequence continues at coordinate 18,569 of NZ_JBEZJZ010000033.1, read as the reverse complement.
GAGCCGGTCCCGAGGAGGACCGTGGTGTGGTCCCGAGGAGGACCGCTTCGTGCGGCCGTGGGTCCCCACCCACGGCCTGTGGTTGTCGCCGCGCGAGCCCGTACCCATCGAGCTCTTACGCTACGACCCGTAGCGTAACTGGCCGCGGCCCCCGCCCGGCACCCCGCCTCGGCCCACCACGACGTGATCTGCCTCACGATCCTCGCCGCCGGGCCGCCTACCGGCCGGTATGGTCGCCCGCATGCACGACTCCACCAGCCCCCGGAAAGGCCGCACCGGCCGCCCGCGCAGCGCCGAGGCCGACCGCGCGATCCTCGACGCGACCCGCGCCGCGCTCGTCGACCTGGGCTGGGGAAAACTCACCATGGGCGATGTCGCGGCGCGGGCCGGCGTCGCCAAGACCACCCTCTACCGCCGCTGGGCCAACAAGAACGAGCTCGTCGTGGACGCCGTGGCGGTCCTCTTCGACGAGCTCGAACTGCCCGACCGGGGCTGTCTGAAAGACGACATCGAGGGCGTGGTGCTCCAGTTCGGCGCGCTGCTCGCCCGGCCCGAGACCAAGACGGCGCTGATGGCCGTGGTCGCCGAGTCCACCACCGACGACGCGCTGCGCGAGCGGATCCGCTCGGCGATCGTCGACCGCCAGAAGCGGCTGGTCGTCCTCGGCCGCGAACGCGCCCAGCAGCGCGGCGAACTGCCGCCCGACAGCCCCGGCCCCGAGGGTGCGCTGGCCGCCGCGCAGGCCGTCGGCCTGATCTTCGACGTCATCGCCGGCGCGATCGTCCACCGCACCCTGGTCAGCTCCGAGCCGGTGGACCCCGCCTGGGCCCACCAGTTCTCGACGGTGCTGCTGACCGGCCTGGTCGGGCTGGGCTGACGGGCCGGACGGGACCTCAGACCTGGTAGCGGTCGGCCGCGAACAGCCGCACATTCTCGGCCACCCACGCCGACGTCCGCGCCAGCCCCTCCTCCAGCGACACCCGCGGCTCCCACGACGCCCACTCGCGCGCCCGCGAGTTGTCCGACAGCAGCCGCTCGACCTCGCTCCCCGAGGGCCTCAGCCGCGCGCTGTCCACCACGACCTCCGCCTCCCGCCCCGAGGCCGCGATCAGCGCCTGGGCGAGCGCACCGATGGAGATCTCCCGGCCACTGCCGAGGTTGACGACCCGGCCCAGCGCCCGGTCGCAGTCCGCCATCGCCAGAAAGCCCGCCGCCGTGTCCGTCACATAGGTGAAGTCGCGGGTCGGGGTGAGCGAACCGAGCTTGATCTGCCGGGCGCCGGAGTGCAGTTGGGCCAGGATCGTGGGGATCACGGCACGCGCCGACTGCCGGGGGCCGTAGGTGTTGAAGGGCCGCACGACCGTCACCGGCAGCTCGAAGGCGTGCCAGTGCGACAGCGCCGTCATATCGGCGCCGATCTTCGAGGCGGAATACGGCGACTGGGGCTGGAGCGGGTGCTCCTCGCTGATCGGGGCCGTCAGCGCGGTCCCGTAGACCTCACCTGATTCCTCCGAGGATCCCCCCCGCTTCAGCGGGGGGAGGAATTTGACTCCTGCGGAGCAGGGGCAGGGATAGCCAGATCGCCGTCAGGGCGATCCGGCGTCCACCCCGAGACGGGGTGAGGCAGCCCGCAATGATCAAGAGCTCTCAACTGTCAGTCCTCCCGGATAGGTTCGGGTTCATGACGACACGAGCGCAGACGGCGGAGGGGGCGGGGCATGCCCGGTACACCTTCCGTGTGCGTGTGTCGTCCACGGCCCGCACGCTGCTTGAAGCGGAGTGGGCGCGGTGCAGGTGGTTGTGGAACGAATGCGTCGCCAAGTCGAAGGCCGTGCACGCGCACAACCGGGCGACCGGCGAGAGCGTGACGTGTGGTCCGGCGCGGCTCGACAAGATGCTGACCGAAGCCCGCGCCCGTACCCCGTGGCTCGCGTCGGGGGCGTCGGTTCCTCAGCAGCAGCTCATTCGCGACTTTGCGAAGTCGCGGGCCAAAGCCTTGAAGGACATCAAGGCTCGGCTGCCGATGCAGCAGCGGGCCGGGATGCCCCGCTTCAAGAAGAAGCGGGATGCCGATCCGAGCCTGAACTACACCCAGCGCGGCTTCCGCCTCAAGGACGGCCGCCTGCACGTCGCCGGCGGGATCGTGCTGGGCGTGGTGTGGTCGCGGAAACTGCCCACGCCACCGTCCAGCGTGCGCGTGTACCGGGACAGTCTTGGACATTGGTACGCGTCGTTTGTGGTCGCCACGACCACCGAACAGCTTCCCGAAACCGGCGCCGTGATCGGCATCGACTGGGGCGTGAAGGAGACGGCGACCACCACCAGCGACGACCACGACCTTCCCCATGCCCAGCACGGAAAGAACGCCGCGCAGAAGCTCGCGCGGTACCAGCGGATGATGGCGCGCCGTAAGCCGAAGCGCGGGCAGCCCGCGTCGAAGGGCTACCGGGAAGCGAAGCGGCAGGCCGCAAAGGTCCACAAGAAGGTGGCCCGGCAGCGTGAGGACACCGGCCGCAAATGGGCCAAGCGCGTGGTCCGCGACCACGACGCTTTGGCCGTCGAGGACTTCAAGCCGAAGTTCCTGGCCAAGTCGACCATGGCGCGCAAAGCGGCCGACGCCGCCATCAGCGCCACCAAACGCGCCCTGGTCGAGATGGGCCGCAAGCACGGCCGTGCCGTGCACCTGGTCCACCCCGCGCACACCACCATGGACTGTGCGCAGTGCGGAGCGAGAACCAAGCACGCACTCCCCCTTTCCGAGAGAACGTATGCCTGCACCGCGTGCGGAGCCGTATCCCCCAGGGACAAGAACTCCGCTCGCGTGATGTCCCCCAGCTACCGCTGGGAGGTGCCCCCAGGTCCGGGCTGGTCTTCAACCCGGCTGGTGCTGATCGTGTAAGACCTGCGCGCCCGCCGGGCCGCAGGCAACGTGAGCCAGGAATCCCCCTCGTTTACGAGGGGGAGGAGTCAAGACAGAGAGTGGTGTGCGCATGGCCGCCACGCTCGCCAAGCGCCGTAAGAAGCTTCTAAGAGAGCCGTTTGGGAGCCTAGGGGCATGCCGCACCAGCCACCGAAGCCGCCCGCGCCCGCCCCCAGGATTCTCGTCGTCGACGACGAACCGGAGGTGCGCGCCGCCGTCGAGGACGGACTCGCCGTCGAGGGCTACACGGTGCGCGGCGCCGCCGACGGCCTGGCGGCGCTCTCCGAGGTCGCCGCCTGGCAGCCGGACGCCCTCGTCCTCGATGTGATGATGCCGGTCCTGGACGGGCTCGCCGTCTGCCGCCGCCTGCGCGCCCTGGACGACCGCACGCCCATCCTCGTCCTGACCGCACTGGACTCGGTCAGTGAACGCGTCGACGGCCTGGACGCCGGAGCCGACGACTACCTGGTCAAACCCTTCGCCCTGGACGAACTCCTCGCCCGCCTGCGGGCCCTGCTCCGCCGGGCCGCCGCCACCACCGCCGACGACGACACCACCCTCGCCTTCGACGACCTGGTCGTCGACCCGCACACCCGCAGCGGCCACCGGGCGGGCCGCCCCCTGGAGTTCAGCCGCACCGAATGGGCCCTGCTGGAGCTGCTCCTGCTGCACCCCGGACAGGTGATGCCGCGCGAGGTGATCCTGGAGCGGGTCTGGGGCCGCGACTTCGGCCCGGACTCCAACTCCCTTGCCGTATACGTGGGTTACCTCCGCCGCAAGCTGGAGGCGGGCGGCGAGCCCCGTATCGTCCACACCGTGCACGGCGTCGGCTACCGCCTCGGCCGGCCGGAGGAGGCATGACCGGCCGACGCGGACTGGGCGGCCGCTGGGTACGCCGCCGCCCGCTGCGCACCCGGCTGGCGCTGGCCGCCTCCGCCGCGGTCGCACTCGTGGCGCTCGGCGTCTGCGCGGCCGCCTTCCTCGTCCTCCGCGTCCAGATGACCCGCCAGCTCGACCTCAACCTGGCCCAGACCGCCACCCAGCTCACCCACCAGACCCGCGGCTGGGGCCCCACCGCGGGCGACACCTCCTGCCAGTACCAGGCCGTGCCCTGCGTCCAGATCGTGCCGTCCGACCCGGCCAAGGACCCCGACAAGCGCTACGGGCTGCCGGTCTCCGACGCCACCCGCCAGGTGGCCGCCGGACACCGCCCCGCCTACTACACCAATCTGACGGTCGCCGGACACCCCGTCCGGATGGTCACCACGCACCTGCCGCACAAGGCCGAGGCGCTCCAGGTGGCGCTGCGCTCCGACACCGTGGAGCGGGGCGTACGGCACGCTGCCTGGGCGCTGTCCGCGATCGGCGGCGCCGGAGTACTGCTGGCCGCCGCGCTCGGCTACTGGGTCTCCCGTACGGGCCTGGCGCCGGTCGCCCGGCTCACCGCCACCGCGGAGCGCATCGCCGCCACCCGCGACGCCCGCCACCGCATCGAGCTGCCCAGCGGCCCACCGGCCCGCGAGGACGAGGTCACCCGCCTCGCCACCAGCTTCAACATCATGCTCGGCGAACTGGAACAGTCCGTCACCGCACAGCGCCGCCTGGTCGCCGACGCCTCCCACGAGCTACGGACCCCGCTGACGGCTCTCCGTACGAACGCCGAACTCCTCGCCCGCGCCGGCCGCCTGACCGACGCCCAGCGCGACCGCGCATCCGCGGCCCTCGGCCGTCAGCTGCGCGAGGTCACCACCCTGGTCAACGACCTGATCGAGCTGGCCCGCGACGAGGAGCCGCAGCCCCTGGTGGAGCAGGTGCGCCCGGCCGCCCTCCTGGAGCATGCGGTCGGCGCGGCCCGCGAACACTGGCCGGAAATCACCTTCACCACCCGCGTCACCCCGGACTCGGCCACGGTCACCGTCCCCGGCGTACCGCCCCGCCTGGCCCGGCTGCTCTCCAACCTCCTCGACAACGCCGCCAAGTTCTCCCCGCCGGGCGGCCCCGTCGACGCCGAACTCACCCTGACATCGGGGAAGCCGGGGGCGACGACCCTGGACCTGACCGTCCGCGACCACGGCCCCGGCATCGCCCCCGACGACCTCCCCCACGTCTTCGACCGCTTCTACCGCGCCGAGGCGGCCCGCGCCCTCCCCGGCTCCGGCCTCGGCCTGGCCATGGCCCGCCAGATCGCCCGCGCGCACGGCGCCGAACTCACGGCGGAACGGGCGCCGGGCGGCGGTGCGCTGTTCCGGCTGCGGGTGCCGGTCACGGAGGCGTAGCGGCGGCGAACCGGATCCTGCCGATCAGCTCCCGCACTCCGCATCGGCTCATTCGGTACCGGCCCCTTCCGCATCGACCTGCCACACCACAGGTAAAGACCGGATAAGGCTCATGGCATACGGTGGCCGATGTCCGCGACGGCCACGGTGAGCGGACGGCAACGATCCATTCGCCTTCGGTGCACTTCGGAAAGGGAATATCCCGTCATGCCCCAGCTCCCCTCCGTATCCGAAATAAAGCGCCTATGGGGGCGTTGCCTCCATGTGGCCGCCATCGTGGCCCTCCTGGCCGCCAGTTGCGTCTGCGTCTGGCTGGGACTGACCCAAGCGCGCGTCGTGGGCACGCACGGAACGCTCACGGTCGAGTACTGCTACGCGAATCACCATGTCACCACCAAACGCCGCTACAGCAGCCCGCCGCCCGACGACTACACCTGCAATGGAACGTTCCGCTCGGACGACGGCAAAGTCCTGTCCGACAATGCCCACCTGAGCGTGGGCACGACCACCTACCCCAAGGGACACACCTTCCCGGCCACGCGCACCGGCGCTGACGTCATGCGGGACGACCACCGCGCGGTGACGACCACGTTCCTGCTCGCCTTCGGGCTCCTCCTCCTCGACGCCTTCGTCCTCTTCTGGTTTCTCACCCAGTTCGACAAGAACGGCAAGACCTTGAAGGACACCTGGCATACGACCAAGGGGACGCCGACCCGCACGGTCGTGGTCTCCATCGCGGCGGTGGCCCTCACCGGCCTCGCCGCCAGCCCGCTCCTCGACCTCGCGCTCACCGGCTGAGCCGGCGCACCGCCCGGCCGACGGCGGCGCGCCGTATGTCACGCGCCGCCACCCGGTGCCCGGCCGCCACCCCCTCTGCCCGGCACAACTGCCCGGCGCCGGCCCGGCCGTCGGCCACCGGCCGAAGGCCGGGCTCAGAAGCCGGCCGGCTCCGTGTAGATCCCCCACTCGTCCCGCAGCACCCCGCAGATCTCGCCGAGCGTCGCCTCGGCGCGGACCGCCTCCAGCATCGGCTCGATCATGTTGCCGCCGTTGCGGGCGGCGGCGAGCATGGCCTCCAGCGATGCCTTCACCCGGGCGTCGTCGCGGGCCGCCTTACGGTCCGCCAGGACCCGTACCTGCTCGCGCTCGACCTCATGACTGACCCGCAGGATCTCCAGGTCGCCGGTGACCGAACCGTGGTGGCAGTTGACGCCGACCACCCGCTTGTCACCCTTCTCCAGGGACTGCTGGTACCGGAACGCGGATTCGGCGATCTCGCCGGTGAACCAGCCGTCCTCGATACCGCGCAGAATCCCGGAGGTGATCGGGCCGATCGGGTGCTGCCCGTTCGGGACCGCCCGTGCGCCGCGCTCCTTGATCTGCTCGAAGATCTTCTCGGCGTCCGCCTCGATCCGGTCCGTGAGCGACTCGATGAACCAGGAACCGCCCAGCGGATCCGCCACATTGGCGACGCCGGTCTCCTCCATCAGCACCTGCTGGGTACGCAGCGCGATCTCCGCGGCCTGCTCACTGGGCAGCGCCAGGGTCTCGTCCAGCGCGTTGGTGTGCAGCGAGTTGGTGCCGCCGAGCACCGCCGCCAGCGCCTCCACCGCAGTACGGACTACGTTGTTGTACGGCTGCTGAGCGGTCAGCGAGACACCGGCGGTCTGCGTGTGGAAGCGCAGCCACTGGGCCTTCTCGCTGGTCGCACCGTAGACGTCGCGCATCCAGCGGGCCCAGATCCGGCGCGCCGCACGGAACTTGGCGATCTCCTCGAAGAAGTCGAGATGGGCGTCGAAGAAGAAGGACAGGCCCGGCGCGAAGGTGTTGACGTCCAGCCCGCGGCTCAGCCCCAGCTCGACGTAGCCGAAGCCGTCGGCGAGCGTGTACGCCAGCTCCTGCGCGGCCGTCGCACCCGCCTCGCGGATGTGGTACCCGGAGACCGAGAGCGGCTTGTACGCGGGGATGCCGTGGGCGCAGTGCTCCATCAGGTCGCCGATGAGGCGCAGATGCGGCTCGGGCTGGAAGAGCCACTCCTTCTGCGCGATGTACTCCTTGAAGATGTCCGTCTGGAGTGTGCCGTTCAGGACCGCCGGGTCCACGCCCTGCCGCTCCGCCGCCACCAGATACATGCAGAAGACGGGGACGGCGGGCCCGCTGATGGTCATGGACGTCGTGACATCACCCAGCGGGATGTCCTTGAACAGGACCTCCATATCGGCCGCGGAGTCGATCGCGACCCCGCAGTGGCCGACCTCGCCGAGCGAGCGCGGGTCGTCGGAGTCCCGTCCCATCAGCGTCGGCATGTCGAAGGCGACCGAGAGGCCGCCGCCGCCCGCCTTGAGGATCATCTTGTAGCGCTCGTTGGTCTGCTCGGCGTTACCGAAGCCCGCGAACTGGCGGATCGTCCACGTACGCCCCCGGTAGCCGGTCGCATACAGACCGCGCGTGAACGGGTACTCCCCCGGCCAGCCGATCCGCTCGAACCCCTCGACGCTGTCACCGGGCCGGGGGCCGTACGCCGGCTCCACCGGGTCGCCGGAGAGCGTGGTGAAGTCCGCATCGCGCTTCCGGGCGGAGTCGTACCGGGTCTGCCAGCGGCGGCGGCCCTCTTCGATCGCGTCAGCGTCCATACCTTCGAATTTACTAGGACGTCCTAGTAATTGTCGATGGGAAGCGGGCTGCAAGTCGGGGAATCAGGGAGTCGGGCAGCCGGGGATTCAGGGATTTCGGGGATTCGCGCCGAGGGGGCCACCCCTCAGAGCCTCTCGGGAACCGGAAACGGAACCGGAAACGCAAACGCGCCTGTCCCCTCCCTAGGGGACAGGCGCATCCAAGCCATCGTGCGACGGGCGTGCGACAGGCATTACACCTTGACCGGCTGGGGCGCACCCTCCGCCAGCTGCGGCTCGATCTCGCGGACGACCTTGCGTTCGACGAAGAAGGCGGCCGTCGGAATGGTCCCGGCGACCAGCACCCACAGCAGCTTGCCCACCGGCCACTTGGCCTTGGAGCCCAGGTCGAAGGCGAAGACCAGGTAGATGATGAAGAGCACGCCGTGGATCTGGGAGACCACGAGGGTGAGGTCCTTGCCCATCTCGAAGCCGTACTTGAAGATCATGCAGGCGCAGAGCACGAGCAGCATCACCGCGGTGATGTAGGCCATCACCCGGTATCGGGTCAGGACGCTTCGCTTCATGCCCCAGAGCGTAACCGCCCGTTCCGGGGCGATCTTCGCCGCCCCCCGGCACGCGGGACGGAGCCCTCCCCCTCCTTCACTCCTCCGCGAAGTCCGCCGCCGCCACCCGCAGCGGCCGCAGCATCGCAAAGATCTCGGCGCACTCCTCGGCGTCGTACGCCTTCAGACCGAAGTCCATCTCCATCAGGTCATGAGTGGCGGCGTCGCACACCTTGCGGCCGTTGTCGGTGATGGAGGCGAGGGTGCCGCGACCGTCGTTCGGGTTGGGCCGCTTGGCCACCAGACCCGACTTGACCAGCCGGTCGACGGTGTTCGTCACCGAGGTCGGGTGCACCATCAGCCGCTCACCGATCTTCGACATCGGCAGCTCACCGGCCTTCGAGAAGGTCAGCAGCACCAGCGCCTCGTAGCGCGCGAAGGTCAGCCCGTACGGCTTGACCACGGCGTCCACCTCGGCCAGCAGGATCTGATGCGCCCGCATGATCGAGGTGATCGCGGCCATCGACGGCACGGCGCCCCATCGCTGCTGCCACAACTCGTCGGCACGCGCGATGGGATCAAAGGCAAGGCTGAGCGGCTTCGACACATCTCCGACCCTACCCGCCGGTCATATCGTGGTCAGCCTTGTCTCAGGTTTCGGTCCGGAAGGCTCGCGTCGTCGAGCCGGGACGATCACATTCGGACCCGGCCGCACCTCCTTCCATCACCCCACCGCCCCACCCGCTCACCCACCACGCGGCGCGACGCAGCGCGACACGGCGCGACACGGCGCGAGGAACTAATCACTCTCCGTAATCGTTGCTGAGTTATAAGGAGGCATCGCGAGGCAGGGGACGTGAGGCAGACGGGAGGCAGACAGGTGGAAGCGCCAGGGCCCGGCCGCAGGCGCGAGGATCAAGCGCCCGGCCGCATCCGCACAAGCATCGGGCGCCCGACCTGAGGCACAAGGCGTCAGGCAGCATCAGGCGCCCGCGCACAAACGCCAGGGCGCATCGGCCGCCGGCACAAGCGCCAGGGAGCCCGGTCGCAGACACAAGCGTCAGGGCACCCCGGCCGCAGGCACCGCCGGGCCGCAGCCGACGTCCGTACGCCGTACCTCGAAGATCACCGCGAGGACGCACACCGAGCCCACCACCCCCGCCGTCGGCATCACCATCTGGAGCGGCGCGTATTCGGCGGCCACCCCGGCCAGGCCCATGCCCAGGCCCATGATCGTCATCCGGCCCGCCTGCATCACGGTCATCGCCTGGCCCAGCAGCTCTTCGGGGACCGCGGCCACGAACCAGCGATCGACGCCGAAGTTGTACGAGATTCCGGTGCCGGTGAGGACGAGCAGGAGGACGGACCAGCCGAGGGACGGGCCGGTCGCGAAGCCCAAGGAGGGGAGGACGGCGAAGAGGCCCATGGGGTAAGTGAGGCGGGTGCGGGCGGGCGGGGAGAGGAAGGTGCCGACCAGGGTTTCGGCGGTGATCGCGCCGATGGGCATGCTGCACAGGAGGAGGCCCAGGCCGGCCGGGCCGGTGCCGAGGAGGTCGCCGTAGGGGATCAGCAGGGCCTCGGGGACGACCACGAACGTCGGGGGCAGCCAGGTCAGGAGCAGGAGCGCGCGGATACGGCGGTCGGCCAGGAGGCGGCGGGTGCCGGTGAGGGAGGCCCCGAGGAGCGCGCCGCGGGCGGTGTCGCGGGCGGGGCGGGCACGGGTGCCCAGGCGCAGCAGGAGCGCGGAGCCGATGAAGGTGCAGGCGGTAATGGCGAGCACCGCTCGGGGTTGCACGACGGCGAGCAGCAGGCCGCCGGCGGCGAAGCCGGCCAGCTGGGCGCCCTGGTTGACGATGCGGATGACGGAGCGGCCCAGGACGAAGAGTTCGCCGTCGCCGAGGATCTCGCCGAGGGTGGCGGCCCGGGTGCCGGCGAAGACCGGGGCGATGGCGGCGGTCACGCAGCGGAGGAACAGCAGGAGGGCGATCGGGGTGCCGGGCGCCACCATGCCCGCCGCGGCCAGGGCGCACAGGACGTCGCAGACGACAAGGACGGTGCGCGCCGGGTAGCGGTCGGCGACGGCCGACAGCAGGGTGCCGCCGAGGACGTACGGGAGCAGGCCGAGGGCGAAGGTCAGGGCGCTGAGCAGCGGCGAGCCGGTGAGGTCGAAGACCAGGAGGGAGAGGGCGATCTCGCAGACGACGACGCCCAGGGAGGAGAGCAGGTGGGCGGCGAAGACGGAGCGGAATTCGGGGACCGCGAAGACGGCGCGGTAGCCGGGCGCGGCGGGGCGCGCGGAGGCGGCGGGGCGGTCGGCCGCGGCAGGGCGTGGGGAGGCGGCGGCCCGGTCGGCGGCGCCGGGCCGGTCGGCGGCGGGGCCCGGCCGTGCGGGCCCGGTGGGCGAGGGCATGGCGGCAGCGTGCCGGGAGCGAGCACCCGGCCGTAGTGTTTCGGCTGGAGACGAATCCTGGGGAGGGAGTGGGCCCCCGAGGGGCCTGGAGCCGGATCCGGGGAGGGGAGGCGCCACCGTGCCGCTGCATCTGCATTTCGGGGCGGACGACTTTCTGCGGGTCCGGTTCGCCATTTCGCCGCTGTGCGAGACACACGAGGCGGTACGGACCCTGCGGCGCGCGGACCGGCACGGCTATCACCTGCCGTGGCTGCGGCGGATGCGCGAGACGGTGGCCGGGCTGGACCTGTCGCCGCTGTGGCTGTTCATGCCGTCGTCGCCGCCCGGGTACACGCCGGATTTCCTGGGGCGGCCGCCGGGCGTACCGCTGGCCGGGTTCGAGGAGGAGCTGGCGCTGTTACGGGCCACGGATCCGGCGATCGCGCGCGCCGAGATGGCCAAGTCGCTGGCATGTGTGCCGGGGGCGGCCGAGTCGGCTCCCGGGCGGGCGGCACTGGCGGATCCGGCGCGGGCGGTCCGGGAGCTGGCGGACGTCACCGAGCGGGCCTGGCACACCCTGCTGGCCCCGGACTGGCCGCGGCTGCGTGCCCTGCTGGAGGCGGAGATCGCCTACCGGTCGCGCCAGCTGGCGGGCGGCGGGCTGCGGCGGCTGTTCGCCGATCTGCATCCGCGGCTGTCGTGGTCGGGGGACACCCTCACGGTCCGTACGCGCAGCGACTTCCTGCAGATGCAGGACCTGGACGGGCGCGGGGTGCTGCTGCTGCCGAGCGTGTTCGTCTGGCCGGATGTGGTGAGCGGCTTCGATCCGCCGTGGCAGCCCACCGTCATCTATCCGGCGCGCGGGATCGGCGGGCTGTGGAGCGAGCCGCGGACCGGACCCGCGCTGGTACGGCTGCTGGGCGCCAACCGGGCCGCCGTCCTGGCGGCCCTCGACACCCCGTCGACCACCTCGGCCCTGGCCCACCGTCTGGGCCTCACGCCCTCGTCCGTATCGGCGCATCTGTCCGTGCTGCGCGACGCCGGCCTGCTGACCTCGCGCCGGTACGGACATCAGGTGCGCTACGAGCGGACGCCGCTGGGGATCGCCCTGGCGGCGGGCGGCTGAGGCGGGCGCCCCGGGCGGCCGGGCGCCCCTTCGGCGGCCAATCGACGGGCGCCTGCCCGGGTCATCCGCCAGGAACCTGCCCGTCGGCCGCCTGCCGTCGGCCGCCCCGGGGCAAGCCTCTCAGCCGTCCTGCCCCAGATACCGCTCCACCGTGTCCACCTTCGACGTCAGGCCATCCGTGACACCGGGCCGGATATCGGCCTTGAGCACCAGCGAGACCCTCCCGGAGCGGGCCTCGACGGCCGCGACGGCGCGCTTGACGACGTCCATGACCTCGTCCCACTCGCCCTCGATGGAGGTGAACATGGCGTCCGTACGGTTGGGCAGCCCGGACTCGCGGACCACCCGGACCGCGTCGGCGACGTATTCGCCGACGTCCTCGCCGACGCCCAGCGGGCTGACGGAAAAGGCGACGATCATGCGCCCACGACGCCTTCCTTGCGCGCGCGGGCGGCGATCACGCCGGCCTCTTCCTCACGCTTGAGGATCCGGTCCCCGTACAGCCCGCCGAACGGCAGGATCGCGAGGACGAAGAAGAAGGCGATGCGCTTGAAGGGCCACTTGGTCTGGTTCCAGACGTCCAGCAGCAGCACCACGTACGTGATGAACAGCACGCCGTGCAGCAGGCCGAGCGGCATCACCAGGGTGTCGTAGTCGAAGGCCAGCCGGGCACCGGTGCCGAAGATCAGCAGCGCCGGGAAGGAGAGCGCCTCGGGAATGGAAGCCAGGCGCAGTCGGTGCAGGGCAGCGGCGGTCTTGATGTCCACGGGAACCTCGTCAAATACGGCGGGGGGAGGCGGCAATTGCTTGTGCAAGAGTTCACAAACTTCGCCCATTGTTACAGCCGCCCGGACGATCGCCGCGGGCGGGTCACTCCACGGCCGTCCGGGGGCAGACCGTGACCAAAAGGCCTCATCGGCCAAAAGGGCCTGCCTCTCGCGGCTCCGGCCGACTACCGTCTGATCCGTGGCTCAGTTTCGGCTCCAGGGGAGCAAGGTGCTCGCCGTCGATATGACGGGCGACGCCGTCAAGGCGAAAAACGGTGCGATGGTCGCGTACGACGGCGAGATGTCGTTCAAGAAGATGACCGGGGGCGGCGAGGGTCTGCGCGGCATGGTCACCCGGCGGCTGACGGGCGAGCAGATGGCCGTGATGGAGGTGAAGGGCCACGGCACCTGCTTCTTCGCCGACCGCGCGAGCGAGATCAACCTGGTGCAGCTGCACGGCGAGAAGCTGTACGTCGAGGCCAGCAATCTGCTCTGCTCGGACGCGGCGCTGCGGACGGGCACGACCTTCACCGGGCTGCGCGGCGCCTCGCAGGGCAACGGCCTGTTCACCACGACGGTCGAGGGCAGCGGGCAGGCGGCGATCACCTCCGACGGTCCCGCGGTGGTGCTGCGGGTCACCAAGCAGTACCCGCTCCAGGTGGATCCGGGCGCGTATGTCGCGCACACCGGCGACTTCAAGCAGCACTTCCAGTCCGGGGTGAATTTCCGGACCTTCATAGGGGAGGGCTCCGGCGAGGCGTTCCAGATCCGGTTCGAGGGCGAGGGCCTGGTGTACGTCCAGCCCAGCGAGCGCAACACCGTGGGCGGTGAGGTCTGATGCCGTTCACGGCGCTCAATCCCCGCATGGTGGAGGCCCGTATCGGCCCGGGGCAGCGGATGTTCAGCCAGCGCGGCGCGATGCTCGCCTACCGCGGCGAGGTCTCCTTCACCCCGAACATCCAGGGCGGGCAGGGCGGTATCGGCTCGATGATCGGCCGCCGGATCGCCGGTGAGGCCACGCCCCTGATGACGGTGGAGGGCAGTGGCACGGTGATGTTCGGCCACGGCGGCCATCACGTCCATGTCGTGGATCTGACGGGCGAGACGCTCTACGTCGAGGCCGACCGGCTGCTGGCGTTCGACGGCTCGCTGGACCAGGGCACGATGTTCATGGGTTCGCAGGGCGGCGTGATGGGCATGGTGCGCGGCCAGGTCACCGGCCAGGGCCTGTTCACCACCACCCTCAAGGGCGTCGGCTCGGCCGCGGTGATGGCGCACGGCGGCGTCATCGAGCTGCCGATCACGCCGCAGCGGCCGGTCCATGTCGACCCGCAGGCCTATGTCGCGCACCGCGGCGAGGTCCGCAACAAGCTGTCCACGGCACTCGGCTGGCGCGACATGGTCGGCCGCGGCTCCGGGGAGGCCTTCCAGCTGGAGCTGTCGGGCCAGGGCACCGTCTATGTACAGGCGTCGGAGGAAAAGCTGTGACCGGTCCCGTCGTCCACGACGTCAGCACGCTCCCGAGCGACGACAACGTCAATCCGTACGCCTTCAGCGTGGACCTGAACGGCCAGTGGTTCCTGCAGAAGGGGAAGATGATCGCCTATTACGGGCGGATCGACTTCCACGGCATCGGGCACGGCCGCCTCGACGGGCTGATCGCGGGCAGTTTCCACTCCCCCCTGCACGCCGCCGACTGGGTCGTCGCCGAAGGCCAGGGCAAGATGGTGCTCGCCGACCGCGCCTTCGACGTCAATTCCTTCGACCTCGACGAGGGCAACCTCACCATCCGTTCCGGCAACCTGCTCGCGTTTCAGCCATCTCTGTCGCTGAAGCAGTCGATCATCCCGGGCTTTCTCACCCTCGTCGGAACGGGCAAGTTCGTGGCTGCCTCCAACGGCCCGGTGGTCTTCATGGAGCCGCCGATCCGGGTGGACCCGCAGGCGCTCGTCGGCTGGGCGGACTGCCCTTCCCCGTGCCACCACTACGACCACCAGTACCTGCGGGGATTCCTCGGCGGGCTGCGTGCGCACACCGGCATCGGCGGGGCCTCGGGCGAGGAGCACCAGTTCGAGTTCGTGGGGGCCGGTACGGTCCTGCTCCAGTCGACGGAGGTGCTGATGCCGGAGCTGGCCACGGGCGCGGTGCCGGACGAGGCGGGCGTTCCGGGCGGCAGCGGGCACGCGGCGCAAAGTGGCTCACAACTGCCCCAGCTGCCCGGCAGCCTTGGGGGCCTCCAGCGTCGCTTCGGGCTGTGAGCGGTACTCTGCGGACGGTGACCTCGAACATCTGACCAACCACATGAACCCCACCGGCGTCCGACCAGCCCGGTACGGGTCAAGGGCCGCCCGCCACCACGGCACGCAATTTAATTCGCAATTCAACTTTTACGGGTAGAATTCTTTCATGACGACCGAGACGACCGACAGCGACACCCCCTGGCTGACCGACCAGGAGCAGTGTGCCTGGCGCACCCATCTGGACGTCAGCCGACTGCTGATGCACCAACTCGAGCGCGATCTGCAGCCGTTCGGCCTGACCAACAACGACTACGAGATCCTGGTCAACCTCTCCGAGGCCGACGACCGCCGGCTGCGGATGAGCGACCTGGCGGCCGGCACCCTGCAGTCCAAGAGCCGTCTCTCCCACCAGATCACCCGCATGGAGAACGCCGGCCTGGTACGCCGCGAAAGCTGCGAGTCGGACCGCCGAGGCCTCTATGCCGTCCTGACGGACGAGGGCTGGGACACCATGCGCCGGGTCGCCCCGCACCATGTCGCGTCCGTACGCAAGCACTTCATCGACCTGTTCTCCGCCGAGGACCTCGAGGCGCTGCGCACCTCGCTGACCCCGGTGGCCGAACACCTCCGGGCCCACCGCGGCGGCCTCTGAAGAACCCGCCACGGCACCGTCATCGAGGTGGACCGGGGCAGTCGGTTGCTGTGGGTGTCCCGGCCAGGACCTAGGTGTCCCGCCGCGGCACCGGCAGCCTCAGCTCGAACACCGAGCCCTCCCGTACGGCCAGCGAGCCGCCGTGCCGCACCGCGACATCCCGCGCGATGGCCAGCCCCAGCCCGGCCCCGCCGTCGTCCCGCGCCCGCGCGTCATCGAGCCGTACGAACCGCTCGAAGATCCGCTCCCGCTCCCCCTCCGGCACCCCGGGCCCGTCGTCGTCGACCCGCAGCACCGCCCACTCCCCCTCGCGCACCACGGCCACCCGTACGGCCGACGCGGCATTGCGCTGCGCATTGTCCAGCAGGTTGCCCAGCACCCGCCCCAGCTGCCCGCGCGAACCGGCCACTTCGACATTCCCCAGGTCCCCCAGCCGCACCGGGATCCGGTCCCCGACCCGCTGCGAGCCCTCCTCCCGTACCAGCGCGGCCAGATCGATCCGCCTCTCCGCGGGCCGCTCCCCCGCATCCAGCCGGGCCAGCAGCAGCAGATCCGCCGCCAGCCGCTGGAGCCGTACGGTGTCCTCCACCGCACCCGGCACATCCAGCAACTCCGGGTGCGCCACGCCCACTTCCAGCTGCGTCCGCAGACTCGCGATCGGGCTGCGCAGCTCGTGCGAGGCATCCGCGACGAACCGCCGCTGGCGCTCGACGGACGACTCCAGAGCCGTCAGCGTCTCATTGGTCGTACGGGCCAGCCGCCCGATCTCGTCCTGCGCCGCGGGCACCGGCACCCGCCGGCTCAGATCCGTGCTCGCGGTGATCGCCGCCATCTCCGACCGGATGCCCTCCACCGGGCGCAGCGCCCGCCGGGTCACCAGCCAGGTCACCCCGGCCACCACCAGGAGCAGCAGCGGCAGACCCGTCAGCATCGCCGTGCGCACCGTACCGACGGTGTTGCGCTCGGGTGCCAGCGCCGAACCGGCCCGCACCGTGGCCGTTGCGCCGCCGGTGTCCTTGGCCTCGACCGAGGCGAAGCGGTAGTCGGCCACCTTGCCGTCGACGTTCGCGGTGCCGTCGCGGTAGTGCGCGTCGTCATCGACCTCGCCGGGCCGCGGGCCGCCCCCGTCGTCGTCCTCGTCCTCGTCGTCGTCCTGCGGCGGGGCGCTCCCGCGCTTCGACGGCCCTACGGTCTTCCCGTCCACCGCCCGCACTTCGTCGCCGGCCGCCAGCACCCGCCCGTCGTCGTCCAGCACCACGACCGGGTGGTCGTCCCCGTCCGGCAGGTCCAGCCCGTCGTACGCCGTGCCCGTGGCGATCTGCGTGGCGACCTCCCGCGCCGCGACCTCGGCCTGCAGCCCCGCCTGGTCCCTGAGGTTGCTCCACAGCACCAGCAGCACCGCCGTACCGGCCGCGACCAGCGCCACCGCCACGACGACCGTCGCCCCGGCCGCCGCCCTGGCCCGTACCGAGCCCAGCGCCCTACGCACCGGACACCAGCCGGTATCCCGCACCGCGCACCGTCACGATGCGCCCGGAGCCGAGCTTGCGCCGCAGCGCGCTCACATACACCTCGATGATGTTGACGTCGCCCTCGTACGCGAAGTCCCAGACATGCTCGAGGATCTCCGCCTTGGACACCACATCGCCCGCCCGCAGCGCCAGCTGCTCCAGTACGGCGAACTCCTTGGCGGTCAGGGTGATCTCCGCCCCGTCGAGCGCCACCTTGCGCGCGCCCTGGTCGACGGCCAGCTCCCCCGCCCGCAGCACCGGCTGCGCGCTCCGCCCGCGCCGCCGCAGCAGCGCCTTCACCCGCGCCACCAGCACCACGTACGAGAACGGCTTGGTCAGATAGTCGTCGGCGCCGGTGTCCAGCCCCTCGGCCTCGTCGTACTCGCCGTCCTTGGCGGTCAGCATCAGGATCGGTACGTCGTGGCCCGCGGCCCGCAGCGCACCGCACACGCGGTAGCCGTTCATGCCGGGCAGCATGATGTCCAGGACGATCAGGTCGTACGTGCCCGCACCCGCCTGGTGCAGCCCTTCCAGGCCGTCGTGCACCACATCGACGGCGTACCCCTCGGCCCGCAGGCCCTTGGCCAGCGAGAGGGCCAGCCGCCGCTCGTCCTCGACAATCAACAGGCGCATGGGCACAACCCTGTCACCCCGAACCTGAAGACGCCTTCAGGCGGCTTCAGCTCCCCTTCAGGTTCGTTGGGCAACTGTGGTGTCACAGCCGATCGAAGGGGAGAACACATGAAGCGCCACATCGTCATCGCCACCGCCGCCGCGGCCGCCCTGATC
Organism: Streptomyces sp. NPDC048483; assembly: GCF_040651455.1. Lineage (NCBI taxonomy): Bacteria > Bacillati > Actinomycetota > Actinomycetes > Kitasatosporales > Streptomycetaceae > Streptomyces > Streptomyces sp. NPDC048483. The sequence goes on along the minus strand of NZ_JBEZJZ010000033.1, from coordinate 721 downwards.
GCGGGCGGCACCGCCACCGCGGTCGCCGTCAACAGCGCGGACGCGCCCGGCAGCACCCAGTCCGGCGTCCGGTCGACCGCCCAGCTCGCGGCGCACGACGACCGGGGCCGGGACGACCGCGACGACGACCACGGCCAGGAGGACATCCGCGAGGCGCACGCCGCCAAGGTGGACGCGCCGGCCGCCGCGGCGGCCGCGCTGAAGGCCGTCCCGGGCACCGTGACCGGCCTCGACCTGGACCGGGACCGGCCCGGCCTGGTCTGGGACGCGGATGTCCTGGGCAAGGACGGCAAGTGGCACGAGATCACGCTGGATGCCGTCAACGGCCGCGTACTGAACCAGCACATCGATCACGAGGACGACGGCCCGAGCCTCAAGGGCGCGAAGATCGACGCCGCGGCCGCCGCCCGAACCGCCGCCACGCACGGCACGGTGACCTCCGTCGACCTGGACGACGACCACCGGGCGAAGGCCGTCTGGGAGGTGGAGACGGTCACCAAGGACGGCAAGGAGCACAAGGTGCTGGTCGACCCGCAGTCGGGGAAGCCGACGGTCGCTCCGGCGCAGGACGCGGACGATGATGACAACGACGGTGCGGACGACTGACCGCTGGTTCGTGGCCGGGGCGGTTCGCCGTCGCTTCGTGGGTGGGGCCGGAGGGGACGCCCCGCAACCCGTCCTCGGGCCGGGCGCTTCTGGTCCCGGACAACGGAACCCCGGC